>DATFOL010000593.1:0-2166 GCA_035265545.1 Gemmatimonadaceae bacterium
CGACCGAGACGAGGAAAGAGCCCGACGGGCGACGCCGCTTCATGCCGCGCCGACGGGGGTCATGCTGCTCAGCAGCGCGCCCGCACGCTGCGCCGCTTCGGCGATGCGCGCTGGCGACTGGATGAACGAGATGCGGAAGAACCCTTCCCCACCGGCACCGAACGACGATCCGGACATCACCACTACTCCCTGCTCCTCGAGCAGCCGCTCGGCGAACGCCGCCGACGCGATTCCCTCGGGAAGCTTGATCCACAGATACATCGTGGCGCGCGGCACGTCACATTCGAAACCCGCGGCCCGGAACGACGACACCGCGGCGTCACGGCGCGCCTGGAAGATCGCGACGTTCTGCGGCACGAACTCCGCCCAGCTCGCGAGGGCGGCGACGCCGGCGGCCTGGATGGCCATGAACTGCCCGGTGTCCACGAACGACTTCACCTTGAGCAGCGTGCTCGCGATCTCGGGCCGCGCAACCGCCCACCCGCAGCGCCAGCCGGTCATGTTGTACGTCTTGCTCAGCGAGTGGAACTCGATCGCCACCTCGCGCGCACCATCGATCTGAAAGATGCTCGGCGGCACGTAGCCGTCGAAGGCGATCTCCGAGTACGCGTTGTCATACACGAGCAGGATGTCGCGCGCGCGGCACACCTCGACGACATGCTCGAGGTAGTCGAGCGGCGCGATCGCCGCGGTCGGATTGTTCGGATAGTTCAGGTAGAGGATCCGCGTGCGGTCGAGCACTTCGCGCGGAATCTCGTCCACGTCGAGCAGGAAGTCGGTGCGCGGACGGAGCGGGTAGCGGTACGGCTCTCCGCTCGACAGCAGCGTGCCGCCCTGATACGGGTTGTAGCCCGGCTCGGGAATGATCGACACGCAGCCCGGCTCGAGGTACGCGAACGCGAGGTGCGAGATCCCCTCTTTGGACCCGAGCAGCGGCACTACCTCGGCGAGTGGATCGAAGTGCACGCCGAAGCGGCGCTCCATCCACTGGCTGACCGCCTCGCGATAGGGCACGTAGCCGAGCCCGAAGCCGTAGCGGCTCAACGCGGGCTCGAGCACCGCTTCGCGCATCCGGTCGAGTGCACCGGCCGGGGGCGCGAGATCCGCATCGCCAGCGCCGAGATCGATCACGTCCACGCCCCGAGCCACGAGCTCCCGCTTCTTCTGCGGGATCGTCGCCAGCGGATATTCGGGTAGCGTGGAGAATCGAGCGGCGCGCGTCGGCACTAGTGGTCGCTGGTGACTGGGTTGCTCACGCGGCTCACGCCGGCGATCTCTACTTCTACCACGTCCCCCGGGGCAAGGGTCCCTACTCCGGAGGGCGTTCCTGTAAGCACAAGGTCACCGGGCTCGAGCGTCATGACGCGGGAGATATAGGACAGCAGCGTCGGGATGTCGAACACCATGTCCCCCGCGACGCCATCCTGCCGGACCTGTCCGTTCACCAGCGTTCGCACCCGGAGCGACGCGAGCTCGGTCGGCACTGGTCCGAGCTCTCCGATGGCGCAGAAGGTGTCGAACCCCTTGGCTCGGGTGAACTGCACGTCGGACTTCTGCAGATCGCGCGCGGTCACGTCGTTGGCAGCGCAGAGATGCGCCATCCCGTACCGCGCCTGCTCGGGAGACACCTTTCGGAGCCGCTCCCCTACGACGACCCCGATCTCTCCCTCGAACTCCACCTGATCGGACACCGCCGGGAGCACGATGGATTCCCCCGAGCGGATCAGGCTGGACGGTGGCTTCAGGAACAGCAGCGGCTGCTTCGGGACCTCATTGCCGAGCTCCTTCGCGTGCGCCGCATAGTTCCGGCCGACACAGACGATCTTGGAGGGGGCGAGAGGGGGCATGAAGAAAGCTAATGCGACGGTGCGCGGGTGCGCGGGTGCGGGAAAGTCCTCGGGACGTCTCGAGCGCCGATGGAACGACGGAACGCGGATGAGGCGGATCTGCACTACAGAACGGGCAGATCGCTCCTCTCCAGCTCGTGATGGCCAGCGCTGGCGCAGTCCTCCTCTCCATCTACGACCCAAAGTCTTTCTTTGGCTGCGGCGCAGCGATCCCTGCGCCGGCCCGGAGCGATCCGGCCGTTCCGTTCAATCCGCCAAATCCGCGTTCCGTCGTTGACACGGCGCGAGGAGCTTCCTGAGGCCCATCGCGCACCCGCGC
>DATFOL010000594.1:0-3821 GCA_035265545.1 Gemmatimonadaceae bacterium
CGCCGATCTTGTCGTGGCGCATGCCGCCGGTGACCACCACGACGTGACGCGCATCGCTCTGGCTCGGTGCCCATTCCACTGTTCGCGGATCACCGAACCCGGCGCCGTCGAATCCGCGGAACTGCCGGCGGCTCGACTGGAGCGTGTAGTTGAGCGAGGCGAACAGGCTGTGTCGGTTGCGGAACCTGAACACGTCGGGCGAGAGGCCGAGCGTGAGCTGGCCACCGTAACCCCGCAGGTCGCTCACGCGCCGCGCCACACGCCCGAAATCCGCCGAGCGCCTCGAGTCCGATGCCGAGAGCGCACCCGTACCCGGATCGATCGAGGCTTCCGAGACGAACACGGGACGGCCGCCGTCGCCAGCGAGCGTTAGCTTCTGCTCACCCGAGAAGTTCGCATCCACCACCCCAGGCTGATTCAGATCGTACGACACGAGCCCGCCGAGGCGGATCACCAGCTTGCGAACCTCCGTGGTCCACTCCAGCGAAGACCGCCAGCTTCGCGGCACGTCGTATCCCGGATCGATCAGCGTCACCGACGGCGCGCGCTCGGCGAGCAGACCGCTTCCGTCGAGGCACTGGGTGGGCGAGGTGCCGGCGTCGAAGCTCGACCAGTCGGGCTGCGGCACGGCACTGCCGACGCACGACAGGGTGAGCGTGCCACCCGGCAGACCCGTGGCCGCCGACGCATCGGCCAGGATGCCGGGCCGCAGGAGATCCCGGAACTCTCCGATGCCCGCGCGCAGCGTGCCCACCGGCGATCGATAGAAGCGCCCGACGGGATTCTGCCCTGTTCCGCTGCCGTTCTCTCGGTCGCGGTTGTAGGTGTACGTGATGCCGAGCCGCGGGCTCACGTGCAGGCGCGCCGGCGCGATGCCCGTACGCACGCCCAACGACTGTTCCAGCGCGGGGTTGCTCGCCGGCGCGTTCGCGAAGCCGTCGGCTTCGAGACGCGCACCGTACATCACGCCGAGGAACCGCGACGGTGCGTAGGTGTGCACGAACGCCGCCGCGGTGTTCCACACCGCGCCCGAGCGCTCCGGTTGCACGAGTGTTCGGGAGTAGCTCGACGCTCGACCCGCATCGAAGTCGGCGAGCGAGGCGAAGGTGTAGCTCCCGAGCGCATTGCTCGCGCCCTCCTGGCGCAAGCCGTCCGTGCGCCCCCAGAGCATCGCCTTGAACCGGTGCCGCCGGCCGTTCGCGTTCCATGCGGTCTCGTTCGATCCTTCGAGCGTCCATCGATCGTCGGTCGTGGAGCTGTTCGACCCGCCGAGCGTGAGGTTCGTGATCGCGTCGGTCGCGCCAGCGAGCGCGGAGCGGACCTGGACGTTCGCCGAGGGAAGCGCACGGTAGGGCGCGACGTCGGTATGCACACCGCTCGCTGCGAGCCGCGTCTCCGTGAGGACCCGCCGTCCGGGTCCGACGAATGCGCCTAGCGTGAGCTGCGCACCCAGCGTGCGCTCGCGCCGCTCTCCTGCCGCCGCTGGCGCCGTGAGCGGGCCGAAGCCGATCGAGCCGTCCTTGGTCACGCCGACGTAGCTCGTGAGTGCGCGGGTCTGCAGCGTGTCGCGAGTGATGTCGAGCCGCCCGAGCCAGGTCACCGCGGCGCGCTCCCGGTTCGAGGGGACTCCTTGTCCGGTGAGCGGGATGCCGAGCGGCGTGGCGATGGCGAGCAGCCGTGCGACCGAGTCGGGCGACACCCCCGCGCGCAGCAGCGCGTCCGCATCCGCGTTGAGCAGCGTGGACGGATCACTCGACGAGCGCGAGACGTCCAGCGCGACGTTGTAGGTCAACGCGCCGCGAATGATCTCCCCATCCGCTCCCGCGCTGCCGCGGAAACCGCCCGAAGTCGTGCCGAGCGACCGGCTCACCGCGTCGGTGAACTGCAGCTGCGGCGGGTCGAAGGTGATGAACGCGTTGCGCCGCTGATAGAACCGGTCGCCAGGACCGAGCCGCACGTCGATGTTCGCGCCGGCAAAGCCGCCGCGCGTCGCGTCGAAGGTGGCGCCTGTGACACGGGTCTCCGTGTTCGCCGCGCGCGGGATGCTCCCCGTCGCGAGTCCCATCCCGTTCAGCGTGGTGAGGTTCGACTCCCCCGCGGATCCGAGGATGGAAGCGCCGCCAGGCCCGAGTGTCACGTTCGACATCGTGCCGGCGGTCGCGGTCAGGTCGCCCGCGATCGACGGCGAGACCTGGCCGTTCACCCCCTCGTTCCACTTGTCGTTCGAGCCGGGTTCCGGATCGGTGGGACGTACTCTGTTGGACGCGCGCTCCGGCCGCGCGGCGGTGACCTTCACCGCGGCGAGCACGGTCAGGTCGCGCGCGAGCTTGAAGTCGGCCACGAGTTCCCGCTCGGTCCCCTGCCGCTGGACGCGGCGACGCTCGGTCTTGAACCCCGTCGCGTTCACGTACACGAGGTAGTCGCCGGTCCCCTGCTCGAAGCGCGAGCTGAACGCACCGCTGCTGTCGGTGGTCGCCTGTTGCGTCAGGCGGTCGGGGCCCCGCGTGATCATGATCGTCGCGCCCACGACGGCGCGCGAGGAGTCGTCCGTCACCCGCCCGCGGACGATGTCTGCTTCAGTCTGCGCGGCCGCCGAGCTTGCGGCCGACGTGAGCGCGAGGATGCACAGGATCGAACGGGTGCGGGGTGTGAATGACTGCATCGCGGGTGGGCGATTGGTGATCGAAGCCAGCCTTCGTCGTCAACTCATGTACGGCCATGTCGAGCGGCTGGTGTCGGCGATATGCTATGGACACAGGCCGACGCCCCAGGGTTGCGACCCGTACCTCCTCTCCTCGCCGAGCTGCCATGCTCAAGAGTCTGCGCGTCCCCGAACGTCTCTTCCAACTCGCCGGCTGGGCGGTCTCCGTCGTCTTCGCCAGCTTCCTGATCGGGCTCGGGGGAAAGCTCGTCGGCGAGCTGCCAGGGGTCGATCAACGCATCACGATCGAGCAGTTCATGGATCGCGGTGCGGTGTCTCGACTCAGGACGAGCCGCGACTCGCTGACCAGGCTCGAGCGCGACCTCTCCGCGGCGCAGGACCGCGCGCGTCTCGCGCTCACCGCGTCTTCGAATGCCTACCGTTCTCGGCGTGAGAGCTTCGACAACTGGATCGCCACGCGCGTCGCTACCACCGATCCGCGGCAGGATCCCGAGGTGCTGCGCCGCACCCAGGAGCTCGACCAGCTCAAGGCCGGCGAGCGAGCGGCGCAGACCGAGGTAGAGCGGCTCGACGCCGCGACCCTGCAAGTGTCGCAGGCACTCGAAGCGCACAGCGAGGAGCAGGCTCGGCTCGCCGAAGCGGCGCGCAGCCGCTACGAGCGCGCCGTGTTCCGGAACGAGCTCCGCGTGTTCGGCATCCGTCTCGCCCTCACGCTGCCCTTCCTCCTCGTGGCCGCATGGCTCGTGGTGCGAAAGCGCCGCAGCCAGTACTGGCCGCTGTTCCGCGGCTTCGTGCTGTTCGGCCTCTTCGCGTTCTTCTTCGAGCTCGTGCCGTATCTGCCGAGCTACGGCGGCTACGTGCGCTACGGCGTTGGAGTGATCCTGAGTGGTCTTGCCGGCCTCTACGTGATCCGCGCCATGCGGCGCTTCGTCGCGCGGCGGGCGGAGGTCGAGCAGCAGACCGAGTCGGAGCGCCGGCGCCGGCTGGGCTACGAGGAGGCGCTCAAGCGCATGGCGGGCGGCGTCTGTCCGGGATGCGAGCGCGCGATCGCCGCCTCCACCGCCGATGCGCAATCGAACTTCTGCGTGCACTGCGGGATGACCCTGTTCGACCACTGCAACGCGTGCCACGTCCGCAAGAACGCGTTCTTCCAGTACTG
>DATFOL010000595.1:0-18313 GCA_035265545.1 Gemmatimonadaceae bacterium
TCGATGGTGAGCCGGCCGGCCACCCAGAACCGCCGGCCCTCCTCCTGCTCCACCTCCGGCTCCTCGTCGTCGTACTCGTCGTGAATCTCGCCCACGATCTCTTCGAGGATGTCTTCGATCGTCACCAACCCGGCTGTGCCGCCATACTCGTCGCTCACGATGGCGATGTGAGTCCGGCTCGCCTTGAAGTCGCGAAGCTGGTCGTCGATCGCCTTCGAGGTCGGGATGAACGACGCCGGACGCACCAGCGTCTGCCAGCCGAGCATCGGCTCGTCGGCGTCGATCACGAAGGGGAGCAGGTCCTTCGCGTACAGGATGCCCGTGATGTTGTCGAGCGTATCGTCGAAGACCGGGAAGCGGGCGTGTTCCGAGCTGCGCACCCGGTCCACCACCTCGCTCCAGGGGGTCGTGAGGTCGATGCCGACGATGTCGACCCGCGGGACCATGATGTCGCGCACGGGCGTGTCGGCGAGCGAGAACACGCCGTGCAGGAGCGCCTGCTCGTCGCGCGATACGTCGGCTTCCGCCGTGACGACCTGCCGGAACTGTTCGGCGGCTTCCTCGAGCAGCTCGGCGCGCTCGGCAATCGTCGGTGCGGGCAGGAAGCGCTCGAACATCAGGTCGAGGGCGACACCCGCCTTCAGCACGGGGGCGAGAATGATCTCGAGCACGCGAACGAGCGGTGCCAGCGCGATCGCGAACCTCGGCGCGGTGGCGAAGCCGAGCGAGCGTGAGATCCCTTCCACCAGCATGACCGTCACGAGCGCCGCGGCCAGCATCGCCAGCACCTCGCGCACGCCGTCCTCGCGCGTGAGCTCGAGCGCTCGGGCGATCGCGGCGCCCGCGGCGAGATGCGCGAGCACGCGCGTGAGTGCCAACGCGCGATGCGCCAGCTCCCGCTGCCGCAGATCGCCGACGACGGGCGGTGCTGGTTCAGGGTCGGGGTCGCCCCCGAGCAGGGCGCCGTCCGCGGCAGCCGCCAGTGCGGCGACCATGACGGCGCCAACCGCAACGACGAGCGCGGGTCCACTCATGCCGCCCCCAGCGTGCGCAGCAACCGTTCCTGCCGCTTCCACATGCGCGACTCGTACCGCGACTCGTCCTCGGGATGATCGTGGCCGAGCACGTGGAGAACGCCGTGCACGACGAGCCGCAGCAACTCCTCGCGTACTCCGCGACCGTGCGCCAGCGCGTTGCGGCGCGCCACTCCCGGTGCGATGTACACGTCCCCGACCACGGCGCCGCGCGGCTCGACGCGCGCGAACCCGAATGAGATCACGTCGGTGGGACCCGAGTGGCCCAGATGCTCGCGGTTGAGCGCGGCGATGTGCCGGTCGGTGACGAACGCCACCGAGAGCAGCGCGTTCCGCACTTTCTCGCGCCTGAGCACTCCCTCCGCCAGGGCGACGACGCGCGCTCGCGCGACGGGAACGCGCACCCCTTCCGTTGCGACGTGTACGGCAAGGCTCATACGGTGGCCGGCTGGCTTGGGGCCGCCGACTTCGGGTACTCCACGCGCGCGTGATACATCCCGCCCAGCACCCGCGCGAACTCGCGCTTCACGATGGAGAGCTGGCGCAACGTGATGGGCGCCTCGCGGAGCTGTCCCTGCTCGAGTCGCTGCTGCACCACGCGATCGATCACCTCTCGGACGCGCTCCGGCGTCGGCTCGGCGAGCGTGCGCGCGATCGCTTCCACACCGTCGGCGAGCATCACCACGGCGGTCTCCGCGGTCTGCGGGATGGGGCCCGGGTAGATGAACTCCGACGCGTTCGGCACCGTGCCGTCCGGCTCGCGCGCCCGCTCCATGAAGTAGGCGATCGAGTTGGTGCCATGATGCTCGTTGATGAAGGCGCGGATGGCGGCGGGGAGTCGAACCTCATCCGCCAGTTCGAGTCCTTCTCGAACGTGGCTCCGGATGATCGAAGCGCTCGTATCCGGCTTGAGCTTGTCGTGCGGGTTGCGCCCCCGCGGCTGATTCTCCACGAAATACTGGGGCTTCGCGAGCTTGCCGATGTCGTGATAGTACGCCCCGACCCGCGCGAGCAATGCGTTGGCGCCGATCGCGCGGCACGCCGCCTCGGCCAGGTTGGCGAGGGCGATGGTATGCGCGTAGGTGCCAGGCGCTTCGAGACTCAGCCGCTGGAGCAGCGGGTGATGGAGGTCGCCCCACTCGAGCAGCGTGAGGTGGGTCTCGCGTCCGGTGAGCCGCTCGGCGACGGGCACGAGCACCATCGCGGCGATCACGCTCACGACCGACGTCGCAGCCGCTCGGATGGCGCCGCCGAGCAGCCCGGATGTCGGCTCGCCCGCGGCGACACCGGACGCCGTGACCGCCACGCTGGAGACAGCCGCGATGATCAGGATCCAGAGGTACGACTGGTCGCGCCGAAGGCTCGAGCGTACCGCCAGCGCCGCACTCGCGCCTGCGGCCAGCATCACGGGGAGCGCCGACGGAGTTCGATACGCCGGCTGCGCGGCGATCAACACCGCGAGCAGGACGACGGTGAGCAGGCTGACGCGGCGATCGAACAATGTGCTGATCACTACGCCGGCGAAGGCGAGCGGGACGAGCTCGGGGGAGCTCGGCCGCAGCCGAACCGCGGCGAACGCCAAAACCACCATGAGCGCTACCAATCCGCCGAGCAGGGCGAGTGCACGCCCGCTGTCGTGAATGGTCGGCCGGAAGATCCGCAACGCGGCCGCCATCGTGGCGATCATCAGCAGGTTGACGACGAACGAGCCGATCACCGCGTCCGGCGTGCGCGCGAGCAGCGGTCCGCCCAGCGCGAGCGTGGTGACCACCGCGCACGCGACCAGGAGAAGCAGGCGCATCACGAAGGCGCCCGCCGTCATGTCGTGCGCGGCCTCCGTCATGCCGCTGGTGCGGTCCAGCTCGTCGCGCAGACTCACTCGCTTAGTCCCCATCCTCCGCGTACGCCTTGATGATGTCCCGCACCAGTCGATGGCGCACGACGTCGACGTCCGTGAAGTAGTGGAAGGCGATTCCCTCGATTCCCGGGAGGATGCGCTCGACCTGCATCAAGCCGGATTCCTCCCGCTTCGGGAGATCGATCTGGGTCTTGTCACCCGTGATGACGATCTGTGAGTTCACGCCAAGCCGGGTGAGGAACATCTTCATCTGCATCGCCGTCGCGTTCTGCGCCTCGTCGAGGATGACGAATGCATCGCTCAGCGTGCGGCCGCGCATGAAGGCGAGCGGCGCGATCTCGATGATGCGCGTCTCGAGCGCCTTCTGCACCCGCTCCTGCGGCATCATCTCGTCCAGCGCGTCGTAGAGCGGACGCAGATAGGGATCCACCTTCGCCTGCATGTCGCCCGGCAGGAAGCCGAGGCTCTCCCCCGCTTCCACCGCGGGGCGGGCGAGGACGATCCGCCGCACCCGTTTGCGCGTGAGTGCATCGACCGCCGCGGCCACGGCGAGATAGGTCTTCCCCGTTCCCGCGGGACCGATGCCCACGACGATATCGTTCTCCGAGATCTTCGCCAGGTATTCGGCCTGCCCGCTGGTCTTCGCCTGGATCAGCTTGCGCACCCCGGGCAGCGCGATCCGGCCATCGCCTACCGTTCCCTCGCCGTCGCGGCCGCCATCGTCCTCACTCAGCCGCAACACGTCGTCCGGGGTCAGCTCCATGCGCTGTCGCGCCCGGTCGATCATCCGGCGCGCGATGTCGCTCGCCCGAGTGACCAGCTCGGACGGTCCGGAGATCGACATCGTGTCGCCGCGCAGCGCCACCTTCACCCCTCCAAGCCTCGACAGCTCGACGAGGTTGCCATCGTTGACGCCGGCGAGGGTGAGCATGTCCGCTCCCTCGGTGGACAGCTTCTGGGTGATCGAACTGTCGCTCAACTGTGCTCCGACTCCACTCTGATGTGTAGTTCGGCGATGTCCGTCGCCGGCACCGGGCTCGGCGCTCCCTCGAACAGCGCTCTGGCCGCCGTGGTCTTCGGGAAGGCGATGACGTCGCGGAGCGACGTGGCGCCCGCGAGCACCATCGTGATCCGATCGAATCCGAACGCGATCCCTCCGTGAGGGGGCGCGCCGGCGCGCAACGCCTCCAGCAGGAACCCGAATCGGGTCTGCGCCGTGGCTTCGTCGATGCCGAGCAGGTGGAAGATCCGGGACTGGACCTGCGGATCGTTGATGCGGATGCTCCCGCCGCCCAGCTCGGTGCCGTTCAGCACCAGGTCGTACGCCTGCGCGCGCGCCTTCCATGGCTCCGATTCGAGCAGGTCGAGATCGGCGGGGTTCGGCGCAGGGAATGGGTGATGGACGGCCGCCAACGCCCCGGTACCCGGGTCGCGATCGAACATCGGGAAGTCGGTCACCCAGACGAAGGCGTTCACGTCGTTGGGTACGAGTTGCATTCGCTGCGCCACCTCCTGCCGGACGCGATCCAGCGCCGGGCTCGAGATGCGATCGGGGCCGGCGACATAGAGTCCCAGATCGCCGTCCGAAAGCCCCAGCCGATCACCCGCCCCCTCGCTCAGATACTTCGCCGCCGGTCCGTCGAGCGCGCCGTTCTGCCGCCGGATCCGGAGCAATCCCGACGCGCCCGCTCCCTTCGCCGCCGCTTCGATCTCGTCGACCTGCTTGCGCGATAGCGTCGCTCCGCCGGGCACGCGGATCCCGCGGACTCGTCCGCCCGCGTCCAGCGATTTCCGTGTGACCACGAACTCCGAGCTCCGAAAGACGTCGCTCACATCGTCGATCGCGAGGTCGTACCGGAGGTCCGGTCGGTCGATGCCGTAGCGCTCGAGGGCCTCCGAATACGCCATGCGCCGGATCGAGGGCGGCACTGCGCTGTCACCCTCCGCCCAGAGCGCGCGGATCAGCCCTTCGGCGATCCGCATGACGTCCTCCTCGCCCACGAACGACGCCTCGACGTCGATCTGAGTGAACTCGGGCTGGCGGTCCGCGCGGAGATCCTCGTCACGGAAGCAGCGCGCGATCTGGAAGTAGCGATCGTAGCCAGCGACCATGAGCAGCTGCTTGTAGATCTGGGGCGACTGCGGAAGCGCGTAGAACTCCCCGGGGTGCACCCGACTCGGCACGAGGTAGTCGCGCGCCCCCTCGGGAGTGGGCTTCGTGAGCATCGGTGTCTCGATCTCGAAGAAGCCCGCATCGCTCAGAAACCGGCGGGTCGTCTGCATCAGCCGGTGCCGCAGCATCAGGTTCCGCTGCAGCTCGTCGCGCCGGAGGTCCAGATAGCGATGACGAAGCCGGAGCTCCTCCGCGGCGAGCTGCTCGCCCTTCCCGCGCGCGACCGGGATCGCCGGCGTCTCGGCGGTCCCGAGCACGCGGAGCCCGGTGGCCCGCACCTCCACTCCGCCCGTGCTGAGCTCGGAGTTGCGCATCGCCTCGGGCCGCCGGGTCACGAGCCCTTCCACCAGCACCACGGTCTCCGCACCGAGCGACGAGGCGACCTGAGCGACCTCGGGACTGGCCTCGGACAGATCGACGGAGACCTGCACCAGACCAGCGCGGTCGCGCAGGTCGAAGAAAACGAGACCGCCCAGGTCGCGCGCGCGATGCACCCAGCCGCCGAGTCGCACCGAGGCGCCGACGTCGCCGTCACGGAGTGCACCACAGAGATGCGTTCGAAAGGTCGTCGCGAGCGCGGAGTCTGACATTCAGTGCGTTTGGAGTGGTGAGCGATGCGAGATTCCCGAGGCGTCGGAAGTCGTCGCGATGCCGGCCGGCGCGCGATAAGCGCGTCGGTCTGCCAGTGCACGCGGCAAGAGACGCCGCCTCGATGATCGGGGCGGCGTCAGCGGCTGCTCAGTCATTCACGCGTGCGCATCGTTCGCATTCGATGCTGTAACCTAGCGCCACAGCGCGACCCGGGGTAGCACCGCCGTTGCGTGCCTCGTCCGGGCGGGCTATGCTCAACTTCATGTGCCGCATGACCTTCGCTGTTCCTGCGGCACCACGGATGGCTCCGATGGATGCCTTGAGCGGACACGCCACTTCCATCGCCGTGGGGGGTACGATGGAGGACCGTCTGCCCGATATCTCGTTCTGCTCATGACCGAACGCATCAACCTGCTGAACCTCGTCCCTGCTGACGCCGAGGCCCACCTCGCCTCGGCGATGTCCGCGCTCGGCGAGCCCGCCTATCGTGTCGGGCAGGTGCTGCGTCGGCTCTGGGTCAAGCCGGCGCCGTCGTTCGACGCGATGACCGAGCTCTCGGCCCCCTTGCGCCTGGCGCTCGCCGAGCGATTCGTCATCCCGCGCCTGGCGCTCATCACCGAGCAGCAGTCGACCGATGGCACGCGGAAGTTCCTCTTCCGGCTCGCCGATGGCGAGGCGATCGAGGCGGTCGCGATTCCCGATGGGGGTCGCATGACGCTCTGCATCTCCTCGCAGGCGGGCTGCGCGCTACGGTGCGCCTTCTGCGCGACGGGGGCGATGGGATTCTCGCGCAACCTCGAGGCGTTCGAGATCGCTGGTCAGGCGCGCGAGATGCGCTTGCTCGAGCGCCCGGTCGACGTGACGAACATCGTCTTCATGGGTATGGGCGAGCCGCTGATGAATTGGAAGGCGGTGTCGCCGACGCTGACGCTGCTCAACGACCCAACAGGCCTCGGGGTCGGGGCACGGCACATCACGGTGTCCACCGTCGGCGTGCTGCCCGGCATCGTCGCGCTCGGCGCGCGTCCCGAGCAGTTCCGACTCGCGATCTCGATTCACGCGCCATCGGACGAGCTGCGGCAGTCGCTGATGCCGATCAACACCAAGTATCCGCTGCGAGACGTCATCGAGGCCGCGAAGGTATTCGACCGGCGCGTCACGTTCGAGTACGTGATGCTCGGTGGGGTCAACGATCAGCCCGAGCATGCTCGGCAGCTGGCGACGCTCGCGCGCGAGTGCCGTGCGTTCGTCAACCTGATCCCGCTGCATCCGGGCGGCTCACAGGGGTTCCTGCCCACGCCACCGAATGAGATCTCACGTTTCGCGCGGTTGGTTCGCGACCGCGGAGTGGAGGTGGCGATTCGGAAGAGCCGCGGCATGGACATCGCCGCCGCGTGCGGCCAGCTACGGGTAGAGCGGCTCGGCCGGCGGGCGCCACGTGCTGCCGACCAGCACGGTGACGTCCAGGTAGCGTGAGCTGTCGCGACGCGCGCGCGTGCGCGCCGGCGCCATGACCTTCGCGACGGACGCCGCCCAGTCCGGGTGACCCGAAAGATCGAGCACCACGGTCGTGTCGATCGTGGGGCCGACCGTGCCGATCTCCACGACGTCGAACCCTCGGTCGCGCAGCAGGCGGGTTGCACGCCTGGCGAGGCCGCGCGTCTTCGTCGTGTTGAGCACCTGCACCCGGATCCGTACGTCATCCGGCGCGCGCACGTCCGAGTGCGCGCGCGGCGTCATCCGTAGCGGCGCGGGCTCTCGGCGCGCATGGATTACCACGGCGCTCGCACTGAGCACGACGAGCATCAGCCCCGACGCGACGCCGATCAGCAGCTTTCTCATCGCACGCTGTTCCACAGCACGACCGCCTCTGGGTACAGTCGCATTCCCTCGCGCAGCGACCACTCGAGTCGGGCCCGAACGACCTGTCTGAACGTGGCGTCGAAGTCGTGCGGGGCCTGCGCGGCGAGGTAGGCGCGGTCCGCGCGCGAGAACTTGCGCCCGGGCTCGAGATAGTCGGCCATGTACAGGGCTCGCCCGAGCGGTCCCCACTGCGCCGAGCCTACGGTGTGGTACCGCACGGCGTCGAGCAGCTCGGTGCGGCGCTCACCGTCGCGGCGCATCCGTTCGGCCGCGGCGGGTCCGTGCAGCATCTCCGTCGCATAGTCCGGCGAGTCGCCGGCCAGCTCGCGGAGCGTCGATTCCGGCGCGTCGCGCAACGCGTCGTGGAGCCGCCCTGCATCGTGCCATGCGCGCGCCTCCTCGGCTGGGAGCGCGAGCTGCCGCGCCCAGCCATCGAGCAGCGTGGTCACGCGCTCGATGTGCGCCATCCGCTTCGCGGACACGCACGACCAGGACGGCATCTCGAGCCTGGCGATCGCCAGATCGCTCACGACGACGTCTCCAACGC
Organism: Gemmatimonadaceae bacterium; assembly: GCA_035265545.1. GTDB lineage: Bacteria > Gemmatimonadota > Gemmatimonadetes > Gemmatimonadales > Gemmatimonadaceae > AG11. Next base: position 8,067 of record DATFOL010000595.1, read on the forward strand.
CAGCGCCAGCTCGGCGAGCTCGCGTTGCCAGAATTCGCGGGTCGGCAGTCCGGGATGCGGCAGTCGAAGCGCGGCCGTCCGCACCTGACGGTCGCCGAACCGAACCAGGTCGAGATCGATCGTCCTGGCGCCCCAGCGCGCTCCACGCGATCGACCGAGCGCGCGTTCGATCGCGTGGAGCGCGTCCAGAAGGGCCTGAGGGGAGAGCCCGGTATCGAGCGCGACCATCTGATTCAGGTACGGTGGCTGCGCCATGGCGCCGAGCGGCGCCGTCTCCTCCACCGAGGACACGGCGGCAAGCCGGCTTGCGGGAAGCAGCGACAGCGCCACGCGTGCCCGGTCGAGATGTGCACCACGATCGCCGAGGTTGGACCCGAGCGCGACGAACGCACGCTCAACCATGCCCACGCTCCACGACGACCTCGGCATACGCGAGCGGTCCATCGAGCATCACATGCAGCTTGCGCACCGCGACGCGAGCGTGGATGACGTCCGCAAGCATGAGCGCGCCCTCTGCTACGGACGTCGCGACGTCCTCGAGGTAGTCGAGGGGTTGCTGCGTCACGTGCTCCGCGGCGAGCGCATACAGCGACCGGTAATCGAGCACACCATGAGCGTTCGGCGCGCGCGTTACCGTGACGTCGATCTCGAGCGGCTGTGGGTGCACGCGCTCGTGCGGCAGGATGCCGACGCGCACGTGGAAGCGCATGCCGACGAGCGAGATCACCACGAAGGGGGAGGGAGAACGGCGGAGGGAGGAAACACGGAGCGGTCGCGCAACCTAGGAAGGCCGCGACCCGCGGTCAATCAGCGCACGCTCGTGATGCGACGCGTGAGATCTTCGAGGTAGGTGGCGACGGCGCGAAGCTCCTGGGTGGCACCCTCGAGCCCGCGAAGCGCATCGGCCTGGTCACGGGCGCTGGCCGTGACCTGCTCCGCGCCGTCACGGTTGCGCCAGGAGATCTGCGCGATGCGCCGCACCCGGTCGCTCAACTTGGAAAACTCTAGCTCCTGCTCGCGCGACGTCAGCGCGATTCGCTGCGCGCCCGTCGCGGCGCTCGCCGTCGCTTCCACGATCTCATCGAGCGCGCCGCGCGCCTGCTCGGACAGCGACTCCACGTCCGACACCACGGCTTCGCCGCGCGACATCTGCAGCGCGACGCGTCGCATCTGCTCCTCGAAGGTGAGCACGATGTCGCCAGCCTCGTCGGACGCGACGGCGCTCTGCTCGGCGAGCTTGCGCACCTCTTCGGCCACCACCGCGAACCCCTGCCCCTGCTCGCCTGCACGCGCCGCCTCGATGGCCGCGTTGAGGGCCAGCAGGTTGGTCTGATCGGCGAGCTCGCGGATGACCGCAATGAACTCGGTGATACGGCGGACGCTCTTGGCCAGCTCCTGGATCTGCGCGCCACTCTCGCCCACGAACACCTTCGCGCCGACGAGTCGCTCGATCGCGGTGGCGATCGTCCGGCGGTGCTCCGTCGCGATCTCGGTCGCGCGCTGGCTCGCTTCGGCCGCGGAGCTCCCGTCGTGCACGACCCCCTTCGTCGCCTCGAACAGTGTCTTGGTCACCTCCAGCGACCGACCCACCTGCTCCCCTTCCTCGGCGATGCCCCGGGTGATGTCGCCGATCGTCCGGGCAACCGATTCGCCCCCGCCCCGGAGTGCGCGCGCCGAATTCGTCAGCGTGTCGAGCTGCTGGCTGACCCGATTCATCGCTTCGAGCAGTGGGCGACGGAGGTCGTAGATGTGGAGCGTCGTGGCCAGCTGGTTGGCGAAGCGGCGGATGAGTGCCACCTCCTTCGCCGAATAGGCATCGGGCTTGTGATGCTCCAGCTCCAGGATCCCCACCGTGCGCTCGCCGAAGCGCAAGGGGATCACGACGACGCTGCGCGCCTTCGACCGCCCGGCGAGAATGCGTGCGTCTTTCAGCGTGTCGGTCACGAGGATGATGTCACCGACCCGCAGTGTTTCTTTCCGCAACGTGTCCAGCTGATTGTCGGGGCGCCGAGGAGGATCGATGTAACCCTCGTTCCCCTCCCACACGTGCAGCAGCTCGGTGCCCTCCAGGCGTCCGATCCGGAACGACTGCCAGTCCACGAGTCGATGCGCCAGCTCCTGGATCCGCCTGAACGCGTCGCCGATGTCCACGTCGGACGAGACGATCTGCTCCATCGCGAGGATCTTGTTCAGCTCCTCCGCGGCGATGGACTCCTCGAGGATGCGCTTGAGCAGCAACCCGGAGAGCGCGAGGACGACGGAGACGACCGCCCATCCGAGCGGCTTGAGCGTCGTGACGGCCATGAGGATGATCGCGACGCCGATCGCGCCGGCCCCGAAGGCGATCACCTCGTAGCGCAGGATCAGCGACTTCTCCTCGTCCACCAGCTTGTCGCGCACGAGAAGCGTGAAGTACAGCAGCAGCCGGCTGGTGACGAAGTACCCGAAGATGAACAGCGCGAGCGCCGGGAGCGTTTCCGCGTTGAGCCCCGAACCACCAGGCGCCATCGAAACCGACGCCCACGCGTAGGCGCCGAACGCGGCGATGAGCGCGACGACCTCTCGCCCGGCGTTGATCCAGGCGATGAGGAAGCTGCGCCGCAGGAACGCGACGTCGGCGAACAGCACCGCCACGTAGATCGCCAGCGATGTCGATGGCGCACCCAGGATCACCGCGCCCGACACGATCGGGAGCGCCAGGAGGTTGAGGGCGCCGTACTTCGTGAGCGGGATCTGCTGGGCACGCAGGAAAACGATCGTCGCCAGCATCGCGACGATCCCCCACGTCTGCCCCAGCCAGCGCGTATCGAAGACGAGCGCGGCCACGAGCAGACCCAGACCCAGCAGGCCGACGATGCGGGCGTACCACGTCAGGAAGGCGCGCATCTATCGGCCGTCGATGCCGCGTCGCAGTGCGGTCGCCAGTGCCACCGCGGCCTCGACGCTCTCGTCCGCTGCGCGTACCATCGCGCTTCCCACGACGACACCGTCGGCGATCTCCGCCACGGCGCGTGCCTGCTCCGGACGCGAGATCCCGAAGCCGATGCACAGCGGCAGGTCCGTCGCGGCGCGCACGCGCGCCGCGGTGGCCGGCAAATCCGCCGGCAGCTCGTTCCGCTCACCCGTCACGCCGAGGCGACTGATGAGATAGACGAAGCCGCTGCCGGTGCTCGCGATGGCACGCATGCGCTCCTGCGGCGTCGTGGGCGCCACGAGCCTGATGAATGCCAGCGGACCGTTCGCGAACCAAGCCTCGCGCTCCGGATCGGCGCCGAGCGGGAGGTCGATGGCGAGCACGCCGTGCGCGCCCGCGTCGGCGGCGCGGCGGAGTGCGTCCTCCCCGCCGCGGAGGAGTGGATTCAGGTAGCTGAAGAGGACCACCGGGATCCCAAGCGACGCGCGCGAGATGATCTCGAGCACCTGATCGAATCGCACCCCCTGCTCGAGCGCGCGCTGCGAGCTCGCCTGGATCACCGCACCGTCGGCCATCGGGTCCGAGAAGGGCACGCCCACTTCGACGACGTCCGCGCCCGCCGATTCCATCCCCTGTAGCAGCGCGATACTGCGCGGCACGTCGGGGTGGCCGGCGGTCAGGTACGGCACGAAGGCGCGGCGGTCTGCCGAACGAAGCTCGGCGAAGCGCTGCGCGATGCGATCAGAGGAAATAGTCGCCGACCCGGATACCATACCGCTCGGGGTTCTCCGTCTTGATGATGGTTCGCCGGTACATGCCGTCTTCGAGCTGCTCGGCCAGGTCCACCAGCGTGCCTGGGTGCATCAGAATGCCCTGTGCATCACTGATGACGCGCACGATCGGCCTGGACAACATTTCCGGAATCGGGTTCACTGCGTGCACGATGCCCAGCTCGAAGGTATCCAGCACCACGAGCGTGCCCACGGGATAGATCCCGGTGAGGTTGATGAACGCCTTCACGACTACCGGATCCATCCCGCGGCGCGGGTTGTCGCGCATCTCCTGCATCACCTGCGCCGGGTTGAGCGGCGTCGTCTGATAGGACCGGCGCGACGTCGCGGCGTCGAACCCGTCCGCCACCGCGACGATCTTGCTGAACATGCTCATCGTCCGCGGCCGGATCGGCCGCGGATAGCCGGTCATATCGAGCTTCATGTGGTGCTCGTGCGCCACCACCATCGCCCGGTATGGCAGCTCCTGCTGGCCGCGAAGCTGGAACAGGGCGAGCGCGCCCATCCACGGATGCGCGGCGATGAGGCGCCACTCGTCTTCGTTGAGACCTTCGGCCTTGTTGATGACCTCTGCGGGGACCCGCGACTTGCCGATGTCGTGAAAGAGCGCGGCCATCCCCAGGTCGTAGAGCTGCAGCTTGTTGAACCCGAGCCGCTTTCCGAGCGCCACGGAGAAGATGCACACGTTCACGCTGTGGGTGAACGTGTACTCGTCGTAGTCGCGAATGGTGGTGAGGCCGATCAGCGACGTCTCCTCATTGAGGAGCTGATCGACGATCCCCTGCACCACGCGCTTGATCTTCTTGATGTTCGGGCTGCGTCCCATGCGCACCGACGTCATCAGGTCCTTCGTCACGGCCACGGACTGCGAGTACGTCTTCTTCGCTACCTCCTTGGACTTCGCGCGCTCGTCGTCGTTCGCCGACTCGTTCGGCTCGCCGAGATGGAAGGCGGTCAGGCCCTGCTGCTCCAGGCGGCCGAGGAGCTGGCGGAAGCGCGTGGCCGGGGGATCCTGCGAGGGGACGAGCACGAGGGCGAGGAACCGCTGCCAATCCTTTACCTGCGGCCGGCTGTGCAGGTGCAGGGAGCCGATGCCCGACGACCGGAACAGCGAGAGGAGCTGGCTGAAGCTGGCATAGTTGTCGAGGTCGAGGCGAAGCCGCACGGTGTTGATGAACACGAACTCGCCCGACACCCGGACCTCGAGCTCCTGCTCCTTCTCGATCAATGCGCCCGCAACCTCGGCCAGGTCCTCCACGGCGTTCTGCACCGCTTCATTCTCGAGCGGGTAGAGCCGGATGGCACGCAAGGCGGCGTACAACGAGATGATCAGCCCCCGGCCCGCACGGCGAATGTATCCGTCGCTGCCGGGATCGCTGAACGTGGGGGACATACGCGTTGCGCTGCGATCCTGCGACGCGGAACCCATAGCTCCGGGCCGGTCCAGCGCCGTCACGCCACTCCTCCGCGGAGCGCGCGGTTCACGGCGTTTCGGACGATCACGTCCTTTTCGTTGGCAGCCCGGCGAAGCGCCTCCTGGGCGCGCGGCGTATTCACGCGGCCAAGTGCGACGGCGGCGCAGGCGCGCACCTCGGCGTCCTCGCGACGGAACAGCGACTTGCCGTTGAGCATCGCATCCAGCACGACGACGCCCTCGTCCCCGCACATCCCACCGTAGGCTTCGAAGACCGCCATCTTCTCGCCGAGGTTGGCCTCGCGCAGCGCCTTTCCCTTCACGATGGCGTCCAGCTTCGGGAGGACCAGGCGATAGTTGCGCGACGAGAGAGCGCGCACGGTCGCGACACGGACGTCCCGCTCGGCGTCGTCCAATCCGCGCTCGAGTGACTGGAGCGCGCCGGGCGAGGCGATGTCGCCCAGCGCCTGCACCGCCGCCGTGCGCAGCGCGACGTCGCCCTCCGTGAGCGCCTTCGTGAGCGGCCCGACGGCGGCCGCCGTCTTGAGCGCTCCCGCACGCTTTGCCGCTTCGAGGGCCACTCCCGGAACGGCCGAGTTGATCAGCTTCACCAGGTCGGCGGTATTCTGGGAGGCGAGCCTCGCGGCCGCCTCCTCGAGCATCGGTCGCACCTTCAAGTTCTGGAGGCGGCTCAGCCACTCGAGCACCGTGGCGAGCGCCGGACCACGCAACTGCTCGAAGAGCTGCACGAGGTCTGCCGCCGAGGGCGGTGCGCTGGACTCGTCGAGCGACTGCAGCAGCTGCCCAACCGCCTCCGGAGCGCTGAGACGCGCCGGAAGCTGAGCGAGCCGCTCGGCGTGCGCGGGCGCCAGCTCGGACGCGCGCAGTGCCACCGCCTGCGTTTCGCGAATCAGGTAGGCGACGTTCTGGAACTGCGCGGCGGACAGCATGTGCACCATCAGCACGTCGAGCAGCTCGATCACCTCGTCGCGGACCGCGGGGACCGACTGCTGCTCGAAGATGTCGAGCAGGATCGAGAGGACGTTCTCTCGAAGGTCGGCGCGGTACTCGCGCTCGACTTCCGTTTGCAGGTACTCGATCTCGCGTTCGTCGAGGAAGTACAGCGTGCCGTCGAAGTCCGACATATTGACGACACCGGCGCGCGTCGGCAGTTCCTCCTCGGGCTCCGTCTCCTCCTCGCGATCGCTGCGGGTGCGCTCCCCCTCGGTGAGAACAGGCGCCGTCTCCAGCGTCAGATCCACGTAGCGATAGCGCAGGAAGACGAAGTCGCCCTCCCACAGCAGAGTGAGGAGGTCGTCCTCGTCGGGCGACGCCTTGCGCACGCGTTGCATGATGCCGAGGAGCTTGTCCAGCTCCTCGGTCTCGAAGCCACGCAGAAGGCGCAGCTCGCGCACCCCATCCTTGTAGAAGAGCCAGGGCAGGCTGTCGCTGCCACGCGACCCTTCGGACAGGACGACGAGGCTTTCCCACCGCACCTCGCTCTCCGTGAACGTCAGCACCAACTCGTCGGTCTCCTCCCAGAGCGGGAGGAACCCTGCACGAAGCGCCTGGTGGGCGCTCTTGTAGATCGGATTGTTGGGGAGATACAGCTGGTGGGCTCGGGCGGCCTTGCCGAAGAGTTTGAGCAGCTCCTCGACGGGGGCGGGATCGAATGGCGGAGGCGGACGGTCCAACTCCCCCGCCGGCGGCGCAGCGGTCGGAATCGTCACGACCCCAGGATACCCATGTCCATCACCTGCGCCACGTCCTTGTCGCCGCGTCCGCTGATGCACAGCAGCACGACGTCATCGGAATTCCAGCGGGCGCGCTCGCGCTCCACCCACGCCACGGCGTGCGCCGTCTCGAGCGCGGGGATGATCCCCTCGAGTCTGCTCAGCAACTGGAAACCGGCCATCGCTTCGTCGTCGCGCACCGCTACGTAGGTGGCGCGACCGCTGTCCTTGAGGAAAGAGTGCTCCGGGCCGACGCCCGGATAGTCCAGACCTGCCGAGATGGAGTGTGCTGGATGCACCTGCCCCGTCTCGTCCTGCAGCAGATAGCTCAACGCGCCGTGCAGGACCCCCGGCGTGCCTCGCGTCAGCGACGCCGAATGCCGCGCCGACTCGAGTCCCTCGCCTGCTGCTTCGACTCCGATCAGCTCCACTCCGTCGTCCGGGACGAAAGCGTGAAACACCCCCATCGCGTTCGATCCGCCTCCCACGCACGCGACCACGGCGCGCGGCAGGCGGCCCACGCGCTCGAGCACCTGCGCACGGGCCTCGACGCCTATGATCGCTTGGAAGTCACGCACCATTCGGGGGTACGGCGCGGGTCCCACGACCGACCCGATGATGTAGTGAGTATCCGTGACGTTGGTCACCCAATCTCGAATGGCCTCCGTCGTCGCATCCTTCAGGGTCCGGGTGCCGCTTCGCACCGGAATCACCTCTGCTCCCAGCAGGCGCATGCGAAAGACATTCAGTGCCTGCCGGCGCATGTCTTCCTCGCCCATGTACACGACGCACTGGAGTCCGTATCGGGCACATACGGTCGCGGTCGCCACTCCGTGCTGTCCGGCGCCCGTCTCCGCGATGATGCGAGCCTTCCCCATTCGCCGCGCCAGAAGGACCTGGCCGACCGTGTTGTTGATCTTGTGCGCGCCGGTGTGATTGAGGTCTTCTCGCTTGAGCAGCACCTGCGCGCCGACCCGCTCCGAGAGGCGCGGCGCATCGCTGAGCGGCGACGGACGGCCGACGTAGGTGGCCAGCATCGTCGACAGCTCGGAGCGGAAGCCATCGTCGATCTGGGCCGCCGCGTAGGCGGCCTCGAGCTCGTCGAGAGCGGGGATGAGGGTTTCGGGAACGTAGCGTCCCCCGAAGGTCCCGAAGCGGTCGGCCTGCTGCGTGGTCATTCCTTAACTCCTGCTGAGCGCACCGCGGCGACGAACGCCCGGATGCGCGCGTGATCCTTGATGCCCCGAGATGATTCGACCCCGGACGAGACGTCGACCACGTTCGGTGCGACGTAGTCCATCGCCTCGGCAACGTTGTCCGGGGTCAGGCCACCGGCGAGTATGATCCTCGGATGATAGTCGAGCGCATCGAGCGACTCCCCCAAGCGGTCCCAGGGAATCTGGACGCCGGACCCCCCGAGTGCTCCGGGGGTCAGAGCGTCGATGAGCAGCGCGTCCGCGGCCTCGCACAGCGCCTCCGTTCCGTTCGGCAGTGCGCCGTCGACCGAGCGGACCACCGCCCAGACTTCGGCACCGGTCGCGGCCCGGACGCGCTCGACGCGTTCGCCGTCCGCCCCGCCGTGCAACTGCACCACGTGCAGCCCGACCAGCTCGACGATCTCGGCGATCGATTCCTCGGTCTGGTCCGCGAACACGCCCACCTTTCTGGCACGCCGGCCGGCGAGCGTGTCGCGCGCCTGAAGCGGCGATCGCTCGCGCGGACCGCCGGCGAAGATCACGCCGAGATATTCCACTCCCGCGGCATCGGCGTACTCCGCGTCGACCGCGCGAGTGAGTCCGCAGATCTTGATGTCAGACGGCACGCGGGCGCCTCGGCACCGCCGCGATCGCGCGGGTGGCTTCTACCGGGTCGGGAGCTCCGGAGATGCTCGAGCCGACCAGCACCGCATCCGCCCCGCAGGCTGCATAGCGCACGACGTCGTCGCGCGTCCGCATTCCGCTCTCCGCGACTGCCACGACGTCGCTCGGGATCTGCGGGATGAGCCGCTCGGCGGTGGCGGGATCGATGAGGAGCGACTCGAGGTCACGGTTATTGACCCCGACCATCCTGGCGCCGCATTCGAGTGCGCGCTCGAGCTCTCCTTCGTCGCGGATCTCGATGAGGACCTCGAGCGAGAGGGCACGGGCCGAGTCGACCATCTCGCGGAGTCGGTCCGGCGAGAGCGCCCGGGCGATGAGCAGCGCGGCGGACGCGCCCAGGGCTTTCGCCTCGACGAGCTGGATCGGACGGACGTGAAAGTCCTTCTTGAGCGCGGGCACCTCCACGGCGCGGCGAACGGCGAGCAGGTCGTCCGTGCTGCCGGCGAAGTGCGCCGGCTCGGTCAGCACGCTGATCGCGGCCGCTCCGCCCTCGACGTACGCGCGCGCCTGGCTGGCTGCGTCCAAGCCGGGTGCGATGGCTCCCTTGGAGGGAGAGCGGCGCTTGACCTCGGTGATCAGGCGCACGTCGGCGCCGCGAAGCGCCTGCTCGAGCGACGGAGCCGCTGGAGCACATTCCGCCGCGCGCCCGAGGTTCGAGGCACGCGCGGCGAGCAGTTCCGCGCGTGCCTCGGCCTCCTGGCAAATCGTCCCTAGGGTACCCCCGGGCGGGGTCCAACGAAGAAATGCTTGCACTTCGGGACCTATTCGGATATCCTTTTCGGGAGTTGTTCGGGGCAGCGCTACCGCCGCCCGCCGCGCGAGCGGTCGCGATTGCCATCTTTCGCAGGAGCCGCCATGCCGCTGACCAAGCGCCAACGTGAGATTTTAAACTATCTGACGCTGTACTCCGAGCAGAAGGGCTATGCCCCGAGCTTCGAGGAGATCGCGGAGCACTTCAACTACAACTCGCTCGCCACGGTGCACGAGCATCTCAGCAACCTCGAGCGGAAGGGCTACATCAAGCGCTCGTACAACGAGAGCCGCGCGATCGAGATCCTTCCCAACGAGCTCGCTCCTCGGGCGATCGAGCTCCCCCTGCTTGGCGCGGTCGCGGCCGGTGTCCCGATCGAGGCGATCGCGCATCAGGAGACGCTGGCGGTGCCGGATTCGTTCGTGCAGCGCGGCGGGAATCACTACGTGCTCAAGGTCCGCGGCAACTCGATGATCGAAGAGCACATCCGCGACGGCGACTTCGTGATCGTGAACGAGCGCCAGCGCGCCGATAACGGCGAGATGGTCATCGCGATGCTCCACGGCGACTCGGCCACTGTGAAGAAGTTCTATCGGGAGCGCGATGGCCGGATCCGGCTCCAGCCCGCCAACGAGACGATGGCGCCGATGTACGTCCACGAGAACGACATCTCGATCCGTGGCATCGTGGTCGGCGTGATGCGGCGGTACTAGAAGCTCCGATCGGAGATGCGAAAGGCGCCCTTTGGGGCGCCTTTTTCATTG
>DATFOL010000596.1:0-2778 GCA_035265545.1 Gemmatimonadaceae bacterium
AGCATCGGCAGCATCCCGATCGGGTCGACGAGCGGCAGCGAATCGTTCCGCTTCGTCGGCGGCGTCCCCGTGCGCACGTCGACGTCCGCCGGCCCGATCTTCGCCGAGCGTGCGCAAACCCTCGGCAAGGGACGCGCGCTCGTCGGGATCAGCCGCACCGCGTTCCGCTTTGCGACCCTGCGGGGCGTCAACTTGCACGACCTTCGGCTGACGTTCACCCATCAGAACGTCGACTTCCCCGGCTGCGACGCGGCGTTCACCGGCGACTGTACGAAATACGGAGTTCCGGCGTTCGAGAACGACGAGATGGATTTTCGACTCTCGATGGATCTCGACGTGCGCGTCACATCCGCCTACGTCACCTACGGTGTGAACGATCGCGTGGACGTCGGGCTCGTGCTGCCGATCGTGCAGGCCGACTTTCAGGGTGAGAGCTTCGCCCAGCTCGTTCCCTTCGGCGGGACCACCTCCGCGCACTACTTCTCGGGCTCGCCGAGCAACCCCGTGCTCGGTGCGTCGCGGCAGAGCCTCGGGTCTTCCGCCGGACTCGGCGACGTCGCGCTCCGCGCCAAGGTGAACCTGCGCCAGACTTCGGGGGTGAGCGTCGCCACGCTGCTCGACTTGCGCTTTCCGTCGGGAAGCGAGGACGATCTGCTCGGAAGCGGCAAATTTGCCGGTAGGGCGCTCGCCATCATCGATACGCGGATCGGCGACTTCGCCCCACACGCAAACGTCGGCTACCTGCTGCACGCCGGCGAGCGGCAGAACGACGCGGTGCTCGCCACGGTCGGCTTCGATCAGCGCATCCGTGAGAACGTCACCCTCGCCGCCGATCTCGTGTCGAACCTCCAGGTGGGCGACAGCAAGCTCATTCTTCCGTCGACGGTGACCTACGAATCGCCGTTCCGCCGCTCGCTCAACCCGACGAACATCCCGACGATCCGAGACGACGTCGTCGACGGCTCATTCGGCGTGAAAGTCGCCCCGGCACGGAGCACGATCATCGTGCTGAACGCGCTCTTCCCGCTCAACCGTGGCGGCCTGCGGCCGAACCTCGTGTACACGGCGGGGATCGAGCACACGTTCTGAGCTGCGCGCGCCGCTACGCGGCGCACGCTGTGACTGAGTCACCGTTCGTTCAGGGCGTCACCGCAGTGACACCAGCCTCCACCCGCCGCCGTCGCGGCGCAGGGTCGCGAGGAAGCTCACCGGCTGCCGCTCCGCTCGTCCCGACGAGCTCTCGTACGCGTAGCTGCCCGACACCCGGGCTTCGGCGGTCGACGCCGTTCCTTCGACGTTGGCGATGCGGAACGTCACGTTGATCTTGCGCGCCGATTCGAAGAACTGCTCGAACCCGCGCTGCTGTTCCGCCGTGAGCCCCGGGTAGACGCGGCGGATCGCCGAGGGGTCGCGCGACTCGATCGCACGCGCGTAGGCCTCGAGCACCGGGGCGACGTCGGCCGCGGTCGGTGTCGCCGGTGCGGCGGGCGGCGTCTCCGACGGCGACTGCGTCGGTGCGGACACCGGCGGGGGCACGGGACGAGGTGCCGCGATCCCCTGCTGCACGGTCGGCTGCGTCAGCGACGGCTGGGTGGTGCCGGGCAGCGCTGAGGCAACGGTCGTCGACGGCGCCGGGGTCGGCGGAGCGGGCCTGGCCGCGGACTTCTCCTCAACGCGGCCGGCGGACTTTGGAGCATTCCGACTCGGGCTCGGACTCGTCGCGCGCGCCACGCGCTCGGTCGGCGCGGGCGCCGGCGTGCGTGTCGGCCGCTGCGCCACCGGTGCGGGCGGCGGCGCCGGCGTGGCGCTGTCGGGGCGCGCCGTCGCGACGGTCGGTGGAGGCGCAGGTGGCGTGAGCGTCGCCGCCGACTCGCGTGGCGCCGGCGCGACCGCTCGCGACGAGGCGCTCGCCGGCGTTGCCGTCGAATCGCTCGCCGCCACACGGGTGGAGGACTGCCCGGTCGTCTGGAACCACACGGCGAACACCAGCACCGCGGCGAGCATCGCGCCGGCAACGATCAGATCGCGGCGCACCGTCCGCACTCTCGCTGCGCGCTGGGACTGTCGGATCGCGTGCTCCACCGTGGCGCTCAGCGACACGGAGGACGGATAGCCCGGCCCGCTGAGCACCGCGCGCACCGCGCTCAGATCATTCGCCATGTCGAGCGCCGTCTGGTACCTCTGCCCTGGATCCTTCGCCATCGCCTTCTCGACGATGTGGTCGAGCGCCGACGGCAGGCCCGGCGTCACCTCGCGGATCGGCTTCGGCTTCTCCGTCAGGATCTTGTAAAACAGCGACTGCAGCGTCGGCGCGTCGAACGGCTTCTTGCCGGTGAGGAGCTCGTACAGCACGGCGCCCACCGCGAACACGTCCGTCGCCGGCGTGGCCTTTCCGCCCGTGATCTGCTCGGGCGACATGTAGACCGGCGTCCCCAGTGAGGCACCCGTGTTCGTGAGGTTCGACGACGCGAGGTGTGCCACGCCGAAGTCCATCAACTTGGCACGTCCGTCTTCGGCGATGCGGATGTTGGCCGGCTTGATGTCGCGATGGACGATTCCGCGCTTGTGGGCGAAGGTGAGCCCCGTGAGGACGTCGATCACGATGTCGAGCTTCTCCTGCAGCGACATCGGCGTAGCAGACAGATACAGCGCTTCGAGGTCCGCGCCCTGCACGAACTCCATCGCGATGTAGAGGTGGCCGTCCACCTCGCCCATGTCGTAGATGCTGACGACGTTGGGGTGCTGGAGCGACGCCGCTGCCTGGGCCTCGCGGAGGAA
>DATFOL010000597.1:0-3720 GCA_035265545.1 Gemmatimonadaceae bacterium
TCCACCGTCTCGTCGATCGACGGCGGATCCACGATCACCGTCTGGAAGCGACGCTCGAGCGCACCGTCCTTCTCGATGTACTTCCGGTACTCGTTGAGCGTGGACGCGCCGACGCACTGCAACTCTCCACGCGCCAACGCAGGCTTGAGCATATTGGACGCGTCGATCGCGCCTTCGGCCGCGCCCGCGCCGACGAGGGTGTGCAGCTCGTCGATGAACAGGATGATGTTCTTGTTCTGGGCGATCTCGTTCATGACCGCCTTGAGCCGCTCCTCGAACTGGCCGCGATACTTCGTGCCGGCGATGACGGCCGCCATGTCGAGCGAGAGCACGCGGTTGTCGCGTAGCGACTCCGGGCACTCCCCGTTCGCGATCAGCTGAGCCAGCCCTTCGACGATCGCCGTCTTGCCGACGCCCGGCTCGCCGATGAGCACCGGGTTGTTCTTCTTGCGCCGCGTGAGGACTTCCATCACGCGCTCGATCTCCTTGGCCCGCCCGATCGTCGGGTCGAGCTGCCCCTCGGCGGCGAGCTGAGTCAGGTCGCGGCAGAAGTGATCCAGCGCCGGCGTCTTGGACTTCTTCTCCCCCTTGGGAGCGGCCGGCGTGGGCTGCGCGCCGGCGGACGCCTGGGCGCCACCGGGCTGCTGGGGCATCTCGGTGCCGAGGATCCGCAGCGTCTCCGCGCGCGCTGCCTCGAGGTTGACCCCCGCGTCGGTCAGCACCTGCGCGGCGATCCCCTTCTCCTCGCGCAGAAGCCCGAGGAGCAGATGCTCGGTGCCGACGTACGAATGGCTGAGCTCGCGAGCTTCGCTCATCGCCAGCTCGAGCACTTTTTTCGCACGGGATGTGTAGGGAAGGTCCGGCCCAGTGGTCTGTGCCGCCTTACCCTTCTTGACCGTCTCCTCGATTTTCTGCTGGATCTCGTCCAGCTCGACGGAGAGGTTCTGCAATACGGTGGCGGCGACCCCCTCACCCTCTCGGATGAGGCCGAGCAGGATGTGCTCCGTGCCCACGTACTCGTGGTGGAGTCGTGCGGCTTCCTCGCGCGCCATTGCAAGGACTTTCCGCACCCGCTCAGTGAAGTTGTAGCCGTTCATAGTCCCTCAGAGAGACCCCGGGTGGACGTGCTGTCAGCCGACCGACCCTGCTTCCTCTTCCAGCGCTTTACGCACATAGCGTGCGCGAGCCAGGTTCGTCTCGCTCTCGGTCAGCGATCGTCCTTCCGCGGCCGATAAGTGCGCGGCCTGCGAGAAGATCAGGAGCTTGTTGAGGGTATATACACTGAGGCCGCGGATCAGTTTCAGCCCCACAGCCAGACGCACGCCGCTCAGATAGTTCATCGCCTCGTCGAACGTGAGGCTTCGAGCATACCGCAAAGTGCCGTACGCGCGCCACAACTTGTCTTCGATAATATAACCGGCATCGCGCAGCAGCACACGACGCGCTTCTTCCTCTCGCTCGATCACATGACCGACCACGCGGATCAGTTGATCGAGCAGGTCCTCCTCCGACCGACCGAGCGTCGTCTGGTTCGAGATCTGGAAGAAGTTCCCCACCACTTCCGACCCCTCGCCGTACAGACCGCGGTAGGTCAAACCCATCTGCTGCAGCCCCGCCAGCACCCGGCCGATCTCCTTCGTCAGCACGAGCCCCGGTAGGTGAATCAGTACCGATGCCCGCATTCCGGTTCCCACGTTCGTCGGGCACGCCGTGAGGTAACCGAACTCGGGGTGGTACGAGAAAGGGACCCGTCCACCAAGCTCGCGGTCAATTCGATCCAGTGCGGCGAACGCGGCGCGTAACTCGAACCCGGACTGGAGCGACTGCAACCGGAGATGATCCTCCTCGTTGATCATGACGCTCAATCCGTCGGACAGATACACCGCGGCACCGGTACGCAACGGGTGCTGCGGCTCGAGCCCAGCCAGCTCCTTGCTCACGAGATGGCGCTCGAACAGCAGCGCGCGATCCGCCGGTCCCAGCTCGTCGATCCGCAGGAGCAGGCTATCGTCCAGTCCCGGCAGCACTTGCAGCGCCTCTCGCAGCTGCACGAGCACGCGGAGCCGCTCACCGTCGCGAGCCCGACCCGTGAACGCATAACCGTCTACGTTGCGCGCCAACCGGACGCGCGTGGAGAGCACCACGTCGGAATGCGCGCCGGCCGCATCCAACCACCGGACTCCGCCGTCCGGGAGCAGCGAGAGATCCAACGTCATTCCAGCACCCGTATCCTGTCGCGGAGCTCCGCCGCGACCTCGAACTGCTCCTGCTCGATCGCCCGGCGCAGCCGCTCGCGCAGCTCGCCGAGCACGGACGCTCTTTCCAGCACCTCGTCCTTCGGCGGACGGTAGCTCCGCCCGGTGTGACGCGGGCTCCCGTGCACGCGGCGGAGCAGCTCGCGCATGCTCGGCTCGAACGTCGTGTAGCACCGCGCGCAGCCCATCCGGCCCGTCGCGCGGAAGTCCTTCATCGTCAATCCACAGAACGCGCACTTTCCGGCGTCGGTGCTCGCCGGCACCGACTGCTGCTGCACCGCCTGGAGGAATTCGCCAAGCGGATGCTTCGGCGTCGCGACGGACGTCTCCACACCGCGCTCCGCCGCGCACTGCTCGCACAGGTGGAGCTGGCGCACGGCGTTGTTCTCGATCGTCGTGAGATTCACGACGGCGTCGCGTTGGTGGCAGTTGTCGCACAGCATCAGGCCACGACCTCCGGAAGCGCGACGTGCGAGAGCCGCCCGTCCTCCAGTTGCAGCACACGGTCCGCCCGCGCCGCGAGCGAACGGTTGTGCGTGACGACCACCATCCCCAGCTCGAGCTCGTGCGCGAGCTCCGTGAACAGCTCGTGCAGCCGCTCGCTGTTGTGGTGGTCCAGATTACCCGACGGCTCGTCGGCGAGGAGCACCGCCGGATCGGCCGCGAGCGCTCGCGCCACCGCCGTCCGCTGCTGCTCGCCGCCCGAGAGCGCGCCCGGCCGATGGTGCACCCGCCCGCCAAGGCCAACGCGCTCGAGCAACGCCATCGCCCGGCTCCGCGACTGTACCTCGTCCGCTCCGGCGATCCGTAGCGGCATCATCACGTTCTCGAGCGCCGTGAACTCGCGCAGCAGGTGATGAAACTGAAACACGAATCCCACCGTGCGGTTCCGCAAGGCCGACACCGCGTCGTCCTGCATCCCGTCGAGCGGGCGGCCTCCGATCAGTACGCGACCGGACGTAGGCCGGTCGAGCGCACCGAGGAGATGCAGCAGCGTGCTCTTTCCCGCCCCGCTCGAGCCGATGATCGCCACCATCTCGCCCCGCGCGATCTGCAGATCGACGCCATCGAGCACGACGATCTGCCCGCCGTCGCCCCCGACGTAGGTCTTCGACAGCGCCTGGGCCTCGAGCACGCTCATTCGCGCATCGCCTCCACGGGAAGCAGCCGCGAGGCCTGCAATGCCGGATAGATCGTGGCCGCGGCCGCGATCAGAAGGCTCGCTACCACGGTCACGGCGATGTCCAGGGGCTGCCGCGCGACCGGTAGATGATCGATGAAATATACCTCGGGGTTGAGCGGGATCAGCTTGTAGGTGTCGAGCGCGACCGCCGTGACGAGGCCGAGCAGAAGCCCGAGCGCCGTCCCCACCACGCCGATCATGATCCCCTGCACGAGGAAGATCCGCCGGATCGACGCGGCCGTCATCCCCATCGCGCGCAGGATGCCGATCTCCTTCGTCTTG
>DATFOL010000598.1:0-2618 GCA_035265545.1 Gemmatimonadaceae bacterium
CGGACGCCAACCGGCCCTGACACCCCGGCCTCCACGGCCGCGTCCTCGCTGGACAGCCCGCGCGCGATCGCCATCCAGAACCGCTGACGATGCTCCAACCGCCCCACCGGCGGACGCCCCGGCGAACGCATCGCCGGCCGCCCCGCCCGATCCGACGCCCGCCGCCTCGCCGTTCCCATCGCAACCTCCCGTTCATCGAGTGTTGCGACGGCCGGTTGAATCCGCCCAGCGCACCAAGGTCGATGCGCGACGCGTCGGAGAACAGCACCAGCGCGAGCGTGGTCTCGGCCAGGGCGCGCACGGCCGCGCTCGAGCTCGAGAGGTCGATCCCGTCGAGCACTTCGGGGCCGACTAGCAACCCGAAGGCGACGAACAGGATCGTCGGCGTGATCGGGGTCCCGGACAGCCGCTGCGAGACCGCGGCGACCCCGAGCAGCGCGAGCGCCAGCAGAGCGAGCGACCACGCCATTCAGAGCCTCATACCGGTCTGGACGGCACGGCACGTGCCATCGCGGAGGACCGCGCCAGCGCCGCGACCATAAGCCCGGCGAGCAGGTCGCGGCGCGCCATGCGGGGGCGATAGCACGGCATACGTCCACGCTCGGACGCCTCCTCGAGCGTCGCGGCGAGATGGATCGACCTGAGGGCCGCGCCCCGCAGTCTGCGGAACATCGCGAGCGCCGCGAGCACGAGCAGCATCAGCACGATCGGGACACGGATCGTCGTGTCGGAATCCCGGCGGATCGCGAACGCGGCGTGAGCGAGACCACGGCGACCCCAGTGAAGTAGCCCAAGCCATGCCAAACGATGAGAGCATCGGGGAAAGCGCCGATGACGTACACGAGCCGGACAAGGCCGACGCGCACCCTGCGCGTGGCGCGGAGCGCGTGCCCGAGCGGAGGCTGCATCGAGGGTGACGGCGTCGCCGGGAAGTTCATCGGACTGCTCCTTCGGCACGCTGCATCGATCGGTGCATCTCCTCTGAGGGCGTTCAGCCGGACCCGAGGCTCCAGGCGGGACTGACGCGACCGTAGACCGCAACCAGGGCCTCGTACAGCCGCGACCTCCCGCTCACCCGGGTGAACGCGCCGGAGTCCGCGCGTCGCGCGTATGGGCGATGAGATAGAGCGGAGGTCCAGGCCCGCGCCGCGCGGAGAAGCACCAGGGGAACGAGTCGCGGGTTCCTGCCGCCCGAGCGCCCCCGCAGGGCCGCCGATCCGCGCCCCGCGACCCCGCGACCCGCGCCGATGCGACGGAATCACCTGGGTGAACCGCGCGCCCCAGGCTGCGGAGCGGATCCGGCGCCCGTAGTGTCGGCTGCATCGAGCCGGCGCTGAGCAGTGTGACCGACATCGACACGAAGCCGACGTCGAACCACGGTTCGGCCGCAGGCGAGACCGCATCGGGTGGACGTGGGGCCAGCAGGGAGAGAGATGAGCAACGAACCGGGAACTCGAGATTCTTCACGAAACGCCACGTACATCGTCAGCGGCCCGAACACCTGGGGGCCGGTGACGCTGTTCATCGGCCGATCGAGCTGGTCGCGGTCTTCTCGCTGTTTTCGGTGGCGGCTTCGGTCGCTGGCTGGAATCTTCGCGGCGTCACCGCGCGTGATCGGCCCTCGCATGTCCGATTCTCGCCGCGCCGTTCGAGCGCTGTGCATCTTCGCGCTTGCGACGATTGGTCGTCTTCAAGCTGGCAGGGCCCTGAGAGCACGGCGAGCGCATGGCCAGGCTTAGCTGCTTCGCGCTCGTGAACGAGACCAAGCGCCGTGGCCCCACGGCGAGAAGGAGAAAGACATGGCTATCGGACCGGTGCAACTCATCGTGCTCGGCTTCGAGCACCCCGAGTTTCACGGCGAGATCATCGCCGAGCTGGAGCGGCTGCGAGAGAGCGAAACGGTACGTGTCATCGACGCGCTCGCGGTGCACAAGGACGCCGACGGAGAGATCGAGGTGGCGCATCTCAGCAATCTCTCCAAGGACGAGGCGATCGAGCTGGGCAGCAAGGTCGGCGCGCTGATCGGCCTCGCGATCGAGGGCGAGGAGGGGATGGTCGCCGGCGCCGAGGCAGGTGCCGAGGCAGCAGCAAATGGCGTGCACGTGTTCTCCGATGAAGAGGCATGGGACGTCCTCGAAGAGATCCCGAACGACTCGGCCGCTGCGCTCATCCTGCTCGAGCATCACTGGGCGGTGCCGCTGCGCGACGCGATCGCGCGCGCGGGCGGGTTCCGCATCAGCGACGGTTTCATCAGCCCGCTCGACCTCATCGAGATCGGGCTGCTCTCGAGCGAGGAGGCAAACGAGCTCCACGCGATCGAGACGGGCAGCAAGGTCACCTGAGCCCGGTTCGACACCAACACAGATCGGAGGAAACGATGTTCGCTTCCCGCAGAGTCGCCCGGCGCACCTCAAGACGCGTCGCGCGTCGCCGCTAGGACGGCAAACGCCCCAACGTCACGCGTCCCGCCGGTGACGCCCAGTGCACGCCGGCGAGACGCGACATCATCACGCTACGGAACTGCAACGAGGGATCCGTCGTGTCGGCTTCCGACGCTCTCTCCGGGCCACGCGGGTTCTACAAGTGTGCGCTCCAGGGACGCGTCGCTTCAAAGATCG
>DATFOL010000599.1:0-20165 GCA_035265545.1 Gemmatimonadaceae bacterium
CCTCGCTCGTCGCCGGCGTGGCGGGGTGGACGATGCTGCGCTTCACGCGCGCGCGCACACCGCTGCCGCCAACCGACGTTTCCGAAGACGGAGTCAGCCAAACCCCGCGTACCAGCGCAGCCCCGTCCCCATCCCCTTGAACCCGCCATCGCGCAGCGCCTGCGCGTAGCGCGATCCCGCTGCGCGCTCGCCGTCGATCGTCTCGACGACGACGTCCTTCCGCCGCGCCGTCCCCTGCCGCGCCGTGAGACGCTCGGCGAGCGCGCGCGCCGCCTCGCTCACTTCGGCCGGCGTCGCGCCTTCACCGACGCGAAGCCTGGCGCCACGGCGCTCGGCGACGAGCACGATCCGTCCCGCGCGGGTGACGAGCAGCGCGCCAGCGCCGCGAGGCCGCGCCAGTGGATCGGCGGCCGCACCAGGCGCGAGTGGCAGCGCGTAGACGTTGGCGGGATCCGACGTCGACATCACGACGGTCTCGTCGACGTCCACCGGCGCGGGCGCGCGCAGCATCTCCACGGCCTCGGGCAGGGCGAACTGCGCACCGCCCAGTCCCGCGACGAAGTAGCCGCGCTGCACCTCGCCGCGAAACTCCAGGCGCTTGAGCTCGTGGTAGATCTCGCGCCAGCCGATCGCCGGGCGCTCGCGCCGCCACCAGTCGCGCGACACGATCCCGTAGCGCGCGAGCCACTGCCGCGCGACCCGCTCGGCGAGCGCCTGCTCGTCGGTCTCGGTGCCGAGCGTGCCGAGCGTGTGGACGAGCGACCAGCGCCCGCCCCAGGTCGCGGGCTCCTCGCGATCGGGGCGCCGCCACTTCGCGATGCGGCGCGGGTTGATGCGCCGCTGCACGATCGGCCGGCTCTCGGACGGCGTGAAGCCGGCGGGAAGCCAGCGAGTCGGATCGGGCTCGTTGGGGCGCTTGATCGGAAAGCGCGGACGCCATCGAATCACATCGCGCAGCGCCTCCACGGTGTCGTTCGTGACGATGCCTCCCGCGACGAGCTCGCGCAGCGCGTCGCGAACGCCTTGCGGAGTCAGCCCGGTAGCCGATGAGAGTTCGGCCGTGAACGAGGCGCCCTGCGAGCGCAGCACGTCGCGTACGGCTCGCGCGTTGTCGGAGAGGAGCGAGTCGGCGACAGGCTCGCGGAGCCAGAGTCGTCCGGTGCCACGCTCGAGGAAGCGGATGCGTCCCATGGCATGCGAGGGAGCGGCGCCCACCTCGTCGACGCGCGGCTCGGCGGCCCACACCAATGCACCCGACGCGGCGAGGCGGGCGAGCGAGCTCTCGTCGTAGCCCTCGATGCGCGACGGCAGGTAGTCGCGCTCCCAGCCGTCGGCGGGACGAGCGAGCCCGTAAAGCTGCGCCATCACCGACGTGGTGCCCTCGACACCAGAGACCCGCGTGTCGGGCGTGAGGTGCTGCCAGCGCTGCTCGAATCTCGCGAAGCTGGCGAGCGACACCGCCTCGATCTGCTTTCGCGCCTGCGCGAGCTCGCGGCGACGCGCCTGCTCGAGCAGGCGTCGCGAGCACCAGCGAGGAGTGGAGCGGTCGCCACCGAACACGCCACGCACGAGCACCTGCTTCTGCTCCCACTCGGTGAGCCGGCGCTCGATCCACCGCGGCTCGAAGCCGTATCGAGCGCGCACGTCGTCTACCGACACCGGACCCGCGAGGGCGACGAAGCGCGACAGCACCTCGCGCCGCGCGGCCCGCTCGGTGAGCACCGGCTCCACCATAGCCGCGCTGGGTACGACGTCCGGCCCAAATGCGGCGACGTAGCGCGCGACGTCGTCGGCCAGCACGAAGCGGTCGTTGATGCCGTCGCGCGTGGGGATGCGAGCCGCGACCAACCGCCCACTATCCAGCAGGGTCGCGAGCGGGTCACCGCGACCCCACTCCACCGAAGGCGCCACCCGCGCGGCGAGCTCGCCCCGCGCCAGATCGCCGGCACGATCGACGAGCAGGGCGAGCTCCTCGGCGTCGCGGGCCTGGCGTCCTGGCGCGGTGCCGCGACGTCGCGCGAGCAGCTCCTGGAGCACGGCGATGGTCGCGTCGTCGGCGCCCTCCCCACCCATCAGCTCGTCGAGCAACACGCGGTCGAGCGAGAGCAGCGTCGCGCGCTGCTCGGCGCGCGGGGTGTCGTCACCGTACATGTGGTCGATCACGAAGCCGAACTGCAGCGACGCGGCGAACGGCGACGGCACCTCGGTCGGGGCGACATGAATGGCGATCGCGCCCGACGCGATGCGGCCGAGGACGTCGCGGAGCGCGGTCATGTCGAACGCGTCCTGAAGAACGTCGCGGTAGGTCTCGACGACGATCGGGAACGACGGGTACTCGCTCACCGCCTGGAGCAGATCGAGCGCCTTGAGCCGCTGGAGCCAGAGCGGCATGCGGCGACGCGGATTGCCGCGCGGCAGCAGTAGCGCACGCGCCGCGTTCATGCGGAAGCGCGCCCCGAACAGCGACGACTGCCCCACCTCCTCGAGCACGAGTCGCTCGGCTTCCTCGGCGCCGAGCGATCGGAACACGTCCACCGGCGGGGCGGCACCGAGGTCGGGAAGGCGGAGCATCAATCCATCGTCGGTGGTCTGGACCTGGACTTCGACACCGAGTCGCTCGCGCATGCGGCGCCCGATCGCCATGCCCCAGGGCGCGTTGACGCGACCGCCGAACGGCGCGTGGAGGACCATGCGCACCGAGCCCACCTCGTCGCGGAAATGCTCGAGCACGAGTCGCTTCTCGTCGGGCACGTAGCGCGTGATCGCGCGCTGGGATTGCACGTACTCCACGAGCGAACGCGTCGTCGGCTCGTCGGCGCCGTAGCGCTGCTGGATCGTGGCGAGGTCGGCGAGCGTGCGGGCGTCGTCGAGCTCGCGGCGGAGCTCACCGACTCGCGCCGTGAGGTGCGACGAGCGCGCCATGAACTCGCCGTGCCAGAAGGGCATGCGTGCCGGCGCACCGGGTGCCGGGACGACGATCACACGATCATGCTCGATGGCACGGATGCGCCAGGTGGAGGAACCGAGCTGGAAGGCATCGCCGACGCGCGACTCGTGGACGAACTCCTCGTCCAGCTCGCCGAGCCGCGTCTTGTCGGCGAGGTTGACCGTGTAGAGCCCGCGATCGGGAATCGTGCCGCCGGAGATCGTCGCCACCATGCGCGAGGCGCGCATCGGCGTGAGCGTGTCGGTGGTGCGGTCCCACGAGATCCGCGCGTCGAGCTCGGAGGCGACGTCGCTCGGATACTTGCCGGCGAGCATCGCGAGCGTCTCGTCGAAGGCGCCGCGCGTGAGCGTGGAGTACGGGTACGCCTGGCGCACGAAGTCGAACAGCTCGGTGGCCGTCCACTCCGGCGTGTCCGAGGCGACGCACGCCACGATGAGCTGGGCGAGCACGTCGAGCGCGTTGTGGACGACGTGCGTCGGCTCGACGTCGCCCTCCCGCATCGCGCCGACGATGGCGAGCTGCTCGAGCGCGTCGTCGCGGAACGTCGGCACGAACACGCCGCGGCTCGTCGCGGTGAGGGTATGACCGGCGCGGCCGACGCGCTGGAGCGCCGCGGCGACGCGCTTGGGGCTCTGGAGCTGGAGCACGAGGTCGACGGAGCCGACGTCGATCCCGAGCTCGAGGGAGCTCGTGGTGACGAGCGCGCGGAGCTCCCCTGCCTTGAGCCGCTCCTCGAGCATGAAGCGCCGCTCGCGCGAGAGCGAGCCGTGATACGGCTGCGCGATCTCCTCGCCGGCGAGCGTATTGACGCGCGCGGCGATGCGCTCGGACTGCGCGCGGTTGTTGACGAAGACGAGCGTGGTGCGTGCGCCGCGGATCTGATCGAGCACGAGCGGCGCGACCGAAGTCCAGATCGTCCCGTCGACGTGGGCGAGATCGTCCACCGGGGAGCGGATCTCGGTCTCCATCTTCTTCACCAGGCCGCAGTCGACGATGGCGACCGGGCGATACGCCGTGGGCGCGGCAACTGATCGATCCGCTTGCGGCGTTGCGACTGATCGATCCACGTGCGGCGTATCGCAACCCCCGAGAAAGCGCGCGATCTCCTCGAGCGGACGCTGAGTGGCGGAGAGGCCGATGCGCTGTGGCGGATCGGGCGCGACGCGGCTGAGCCGCTCGAGGGTGAGCGCGAGGTGCGCGCCGCGCTTCGTGCCGGCGACAGCGTGGATCTCGTCGACGATCACGGCGCGAAGCGACGAGAACAAGGTGCGTCCGCGCACGCTCGTGAGCAGGATGTGCAGCGACTCCGGCGTCGTGATGAGGATGTGCGGCGTCTTCCGCAACATCCTGGCGCGCGCCGAGGCGGGGGTGTCGCCCGTGCGGACGGCGACGCGGATCTCGGGGAAGCGCTCGCCGGCGGCCTCGAATCGCTCCTTGAGCTGCGCGAGCGGGAGCTCGAGGTTGCGCTGGACGTCGTTGTTGAGCGCCTTGAGCGGTGAGACGTACAGCAGATGGACGGCGTTGGCGAGCGGCGCGTTCAGTCCGTCGGTGATCAGCTGGTCGAGCTCGTAGAGGAAGGCGGCGAGCGTCTTCCCGGTGCCGGTCGGGGCCAGGATGAGCGTGTCGGAACCGGCCGCGATCGCCGGCCAGCCTGCGCGCTGTGGCGCAGACGGCTCGCCGAGGGTTTCGGTGAACCAGGTGCTGACGAGGGGGTGGAAGGGAGCGAGGTGGGACGCGTCGGCCATCCCCAACGCTAACGAGGCGGACGTGGGGGCGGTCAGTCGTGATCATCGGTTTTTCCGATATCCCGGATCGCCGTTTTGGAGGGCGCCCACCGCGGCCGGAGACTCCCGTCACGAGGGCGAATCGATCAGCGACGCGCCCTGACCCTCCGTGCGGAGCCGACCCGTGCCACCGACCGTCAGAACCTCACCGCGATGGCATGCCTCCGGGGCCGTGCTCTCGCTGCTGCTGCTCGCCACCTCACGCTCGCTCGCCCAGAGTCTCCCTCCCGCGCCGTCGCGCGAATTGACGGCGTCGCGCACAGCTTCGGCGCCGGCGATCGATGGCCGGGACGATGATCCAGCCTGGACGTCCGGCCCGGTCACGGACGACTTTCGTGACTTCGCGCCGCGCGAGGGGATCATGCCGACGCTCCGGACGTCGGCGCGGATCCGGTACGACGACCGCGCGATCTACTTCTTCGTGCGCGCCTTCGATCCGGCGCCGGACAGCGTCGTGCGGCGCCTCGCGCGACGCGACACCCCGGACGCGACGGCCGACCAGATCCTGCTCTTCCTCGACCCGTTCCACGACGGGCGAACGGGGTACGAGTTCATCGTCACCGCCGGGGGCGTGAAGACGGACGCCACGCTGTTCGAGGATGAGATGGAGGACTTCTCCTGGGACGGGGTGTGGGAGGTGGCGACGCGACTCGACTCGCTCGGGTGGACGGCGGAGTTCGCGATCCCGTTCAGTCAGCTGCGCTTCGGCGAGCATCGGGCGCCGGCGTTCGGGCTCATCGTGGGACGATGGGTGGGTCGGAGCGGCGAGCGCATGAGCGTGCCGCAGTACAGCCGGGCGAAACAGGGGCTGATCTCGCAGGCGGGGGTGATCGTCGGGTTGCGCGACCTCGTCTCCTCGCGGGCGCTCGAGGCGACGCCCTACTCGCTCGCGCGGGTGCGCAACCTGGTATCCGCCGACGCGCGCTCGACGCGGCTGGAGACGCGTCCGTCGATCGGCGCCGACCTGAAGTGGGTGCCGCGGCCGAGCGTGAGCGTGGAGGGGACGATCAACCCGGATTTCGGCCAGGTGGAGGCCGACCCCGCGGTGGTGAACCTGAGCGGGTTCGAGGTCTTCCAGACCGAGCGGCGCCCGTTCTTCGTCGAAGGCGGCGGACTCCTGGCGCTTCCGCTGGCCCCCGACGGCTCCGGACAGCTGTTCTACTCCCGCCGTGTGGGGCGCCGGCCGACGCTGCTCGACGACTACGGCGCCACCGACTCGCCGACCGAGACGACCATTCTCGGCGCGGCAAAGGTGATGGCACGGCTCACGCCGACGACGGTGATCGCGGCGCTCTCGGCGCTGACGGGGACGGCCGAAGGACGCGACCGAGCGCCCGCGGCGGGACGGTTCGTGCTCGAGCCGCGCGCAAGCAACGTGGTCGCCCGGGTACAGCAGAATTTCCGCGCTGGGCGGAGCGGTGTGGGGGTGATGATGACGCGCCTCGATCGCAGCGACGCCGACTCGTTGAGCGCGGCGGTGCTGCCGACATCGGCGCAATCGCTCGCACTGACCACGCAGCATCAGACCCGTGACGGCGCGTATCAGGCGAGCGGCTGGGTGGCGACGAGCGACGTGCGCGGCGACGCCGACGCGGTCGCGCGGCTGCAGCTCTCGCCGGTGCACGCGTTCCAGCGCCCCGACGACGGCGTGGCGTTCGACCCGCGGCGCGAGTCGTTGCGCGGCTCCGCATCGTATCTGTCGCTCGGCAAGGTGGGGGGCGGGATCACCCGATTCTCCACGGCGTACCGACGGATCGATCCCGGCTTCGACCCGAACGATCTCGGCTTCCTGACCACGTCCGGGGTGCAGAGTCTGACGGCGAGCGCGAAGATCGATCAGACGCGGCCCGGCCGGATCGCCGGCGTGCCGTACCGCCGCGCGAACCTGTCGCTGGCCTATGCCGGAGAGTGGTCGTCGACTGGGCTGCCGTACGCGCGCACCGTGACGGCTGACGGCGGGCTCCAACTCGACAACCTCGCCGTCGTTCAGGGCACGGTGACCCAGCAGCTCCCGGGTGCGCTGTGCGCGGTGAGCTGCACGCGCGGCGGACCGTCGCTCGTCGATCCACCTCGCACCACCGTGGTGCTCGACATCAGCGGTGATCCGAGACGCGTGCTGGTTCCGCACGTGAACGCCGAGTACGACCGCGACGACGAGGGCCGCTCGAACGGCGGTGGGGCGCAGCTGGACGTCACCTGGCGTCCGCGCAGCAACCTCGATCTCTCGCTGGCCGCCTACGCCTTCGACTCGCACTACGCGTGGTTCCACTATGGCCGATTCGGGGACGCGCTGAGCGACACCGCTCACTACACCGTCGCGCGGCTCGATCTGCGCACGCGATCGCTCACGTCGCGGGTGAATTACACGCTCACCACTGCGCTGACGGTGCAGTGGTACGGGCAGGCATACGTGTCCCGCGGCGTGTACGACGACGTGCGCGAGCTCGCGGACGCGCGCGCGGTGGATTACGCCAGGCGTTTCCGCCCGTACGGCGACGCGGCGGTGCGCGCGAACCCTGGTGGCGTGGACTTCAAGCAGTTGCGGTCGAACCTCGTCGTACGATGGGAGTACCGCCCGGGCTCGGCGCTGTTCGTGGTGTGGTCGCAGGCGCGCGACGTGGACGGCGAGGCGCCCGGACGCCCGGGGCTCTGGCCGGCGCGCGACTTCAACGATCTGCTGGCGATCCGGCCGCAGAACGCGGTGGCGGTGAAGCTCTCGTACCGCCTGAGTCGCTAAGGCGATGTTCGACCGCATCGTGTGGACAGCAACAGCGGAAGCGCCTAGCGTTCGGCGCATGGAACCGTCGCTGGAGGTGCGTCAGCTCCGGGCGTTCGTGGCGCTCGTCGAGCAAGGGAGCGTGACGGCGGCGGCGCAGTCGCTCGGCCTCGCGCAGTCGACGGTGTCCGAGTCGCTGTCGGCGCTCGAACGAGCACTCGGCACCCCGCTATTCCTGCGCCGGCGCGGTATGCACGAGCTCGTGCTCACCGATGCGGGCGACGCGTTACTGCCCCACGCGGAGGAAGTGTTGGCGACGATCAACGCCGCGCACGCTGCCGTCGCCAACGCGACGACGCGAGTACGCGCGCGCATCGCGATCGCGACGAACGAGTCGCTCAGCACCTACGTCCTCGCGCCGCATCTGGAGGTGATGAGGCGGCAGTGGCCGAACACGACGTTCGAGGTGTCGGTGGTGATGTGCACCGCGATTCGCGCCGGCGTGGAGGGGGGCGAGTACGATCTCGGAATCTCGCTGCAGCCGATGGAGGACGCCGTCGGCCGCGTCGATGCCGAGCGGATGGTGGTATCGGATGACGTGCCGCTGGTGATCTTCTCGCAGCCGGGCCATCCGCTGATGCGGGGAGGACGATCGGTGGCGGTGCGGCGGGATGCGCTCGGCGACCACACGCTCTACCTCAGCGACGCGGCGGGGGACTTCCACCAACTCGTCCGGCGCTTCCTCGAGGTCGATGGGCTGCCCGGCCCTCACCTCCAACCCACGGGGAGCATCGAAAGCGTGAAGCGTGCCGTGTTCGGTGACCCCAGCGCGTTCGGCATGCTGCCGGCGTACGCGCTGCTGGATGAGTTCCGGGAAGGGCGGCTGATCCCGGTGGCGGTGCAGCCGGCGCCGCCTCGAATGCGGCTCGAGGCACTGCTGTCGTGGACGCGTGCACAGCATCCGGCGACGCGCCAGCTCCTTGACGCGGTATGCGGCGCGTTCCCGGCGATAGAGGCGCGAGTTGCGGCCGGCCGGTAGGCGATCTGCTGCCCGATCGCCTCGATGCTGCGACCGGGGCGAATGAATCAGCCCGCCGGCAATCCCCAGATGCGCGCGGGTGCCAGCTCCACGCTGTTGCCCGCCGGATCCCGCACGTAGAGCGACGCGCCGCCGCGCGGCCACTCGATCTCCGCTTCGATCGGGATGCCTTCCACGATCAGGCGCTCACGCCAGCGCGGCAGCGTGCTCTCGTCGATCCGGAAGCAGACGTGTCCGGCGCCGTGCGCGCCATGGCTCGGGACGGGCACGCCACCCGCCTGCCCCGCCGACGTCGCCGTGCGCTCGGGATCGAAGACGAGCAGCATTCCCGCGCCGCAGCGGAAGAAGACATGGCGCTCGGGCACGCGTGCGACGACGGGCAGCTCGAGCACGCCAGCGTAGAAGCGCTCCGCCGCGTCGAGATCGTTCGCGTACAGGCACGTCTCGAGCACCGCATCGATCGTCATTCGCTGCCTCCGTGGTCTGCATCATGCGCGACGTCGCGTCCCAACTTCGGAGGAGATGCACATGCCCGCCACCTCACTTCAGGATCTCTATCTTCAGAAGCTTCAGCTCCTGCTCGACGCCGAGCAGCAGGGGCTCGACGCGATGCCTCAGCTCGCCCAGACGGTGCGGAACGACAAGCTCCGCGACGCGATGCAGATGCACCGCCGCCAGACCGAGGAGCAGGTGCAGCGACTGCAGCAGTTGATCGGCAACCGCGGCCGCCCGTCGACGACCCGCGAGTGCATCTCGATGCGCGCATTGATCGAGGAAGCGCAGACGATGCTGCCGACGATCCAGGATCCCGATACGATCGATGCGTTCGTGATCGGCGCGCAGCAGGCGATGGAGCATCACGAGATCGCCGCGTACGGCACGGCACGCTCCTGGGCGCAGCAGCTCGGGTTCGACGAGGACGCCGACGTGCTGCAGCGCACGCTCGACGAGGAAGGTGAGGCCGACAAGATGCTCACCAAGATCGCCGAGCAGAGCGTGAACGAGCGTGCCTCGCAGGGTGCCGACCGCGAGGTCGGGATCGCCAGTGGAGGTCAGGGCGACCGCTCACGGAGCGGTGAGCTCGGCCGCGGTGGTTCGTCCGGCGTGAGTGCGGAGCGCGGCGCGGACATGCGTTGAGCCGCGACGTGACGGGCGAGACGCCGTGTTCCGGGTCGCCGCGGCGTCTCGCCCGTCTTCGCCGTCACTTGAGCGAAGCGCTGACCGTCAGCGGGCTGCGCCGAGCACCTCGTGGATCCACGAGGTGAGATCGCGGTCCAGGGCGTCTCGACACTGATCGAGGCCGTGACGGCAGTTTGCGTACAGCACGAGCCGTCGCGGCTCGCGCGCACGGTCGTAGATGTCGCGCGAACAGCGGTCGGGGAGGATCTCGTCGGCGGTACCGTGCGCGAGCAGCAGCGGCCGCGGTGCGAGCTCGGCGACCGCGCCCGTTCCCGCGCTCTGACTGCTCAGCGCGGCGACGGCTATCACTTGCTCGCTCGCCGCACCGGTATTGATGACGACGGCTCCACCGAACGAGTGCCCCACGAGGATGACGCGCACACGCCCCAACGCGGCGACATACTCCACGCCGAGCAGTGTATCGAGCACGCAGGGCACGAGATCGCCGGGACGACGGTATGCCACCTCGAGCGAGGTGACCCCGGACGGAAGCAACGCCTGGCCGAGTCGCGCATACACGCCTCCGGCGGGACCACCGAGCCCTCCACCCGTGCCGAACACCCACACCACCGCGGCGTCGCCATGCGTAGCGTCATGCAGGCGGCACTGGACAGCGCCGGTGTCGGTCGCGAGCACCACCCGCTCGGTTCCATCGGCCGACGGCTCGCGCGCGACGTCGCGAAGTGTCAGCGCGAGAGTGCGCCGCTCAGACGACATCGCTGCGATCGCTCATCGTGCTCCTATGGCCAGCGCGCCAGCATCTGCCGCAGCTCGTCGCGGTGATTGGTCTCGTCCGCAATGATGTCGTCGAACTGCACGGCGAGCCCGAACTCCCCCGCTTCCTCCGCCTGACGACGTCGCACGAGGTAGCGCTGAATCGTCTCCGTCTCGGCTGCGAGCGCGGCCTCGAGCATCTGCTTCGCCTCGGCGACGACTTTCACCGGTGCGGGCTCGGCGGCCGGCGTTCCGCCGAGCGCGGAGATCTTGTCGGCGAGGATCTGCGCATGACCAAGCTCCTCCGGGATCTCGCTCGCGAAGAACGAGCGCAGCTCCTGCCGATACGGGCCCTGCACCATGCTCGCGTACAGCCGGTACATGATCACGGCCTGGAACTCTCCACGCAGGTCCTCGTTGAGGCCGCGAATCAGATCGTCGACGGAAGCTTGCGTCATCGTGGGTCCTGGTTGGTGGAGATGTCGGGAGTGCGAGCGTCCTCGAGTCGCAGTGCGTGTGCCGCGGTGGATCTCATGCCGGGGCGGCACGCGCATTGCCGCCCTCGGTCCCCTCACCTGGAGGCAACCGATGGCCAAGGATCGCAACGACGAAGAGCAGGAGACGACGTACTCGGGCGAAGCGGGCGAGCGGGAGCGCAGTACGCCAGGACGCACGCCGCGTGAGCTGGGCCTGAGCGCCGACGACGTGCGCGGCAACACCATCGGCGCGGGCGGAGATCGCTTCGATGCCGACCTCGCTGAGGAGAAGCCAGGGCTGCGACGCAATCCGCCGCTCACCGAGGGCGTGGAGCAGCTCGGCACCGGCGGCCTGTCGCAGTCCGGCGGACGCGCGGGCGGCGCGCGCGGTCATGGCGGACACTCGGACGATGGCGCGGGCGGGCCGATGGGAGACTCGCGCAGCGGCCCGGGCCAGCACAAGAGCACCAGTCGCGGCGATCTCGATCGCTGAGTGCTCGGCGCGCGGGAGACGCACGTTCCGCGCGCTACTCCTGCGTCTGTCCGAGCCTCACGCTCAGCGTCGCGCGCGTGCCATTCGGCGGGCGGACGACGGTGAGTCGCACCGTGTCGCCGGGCTTGAGGGAGCGCAGCACGCGGCGGACGTCGCCGCCCATGGCGACGGGTGTCTCGTTGATGCGCGTGATGATGTCCTGCTCACGTAGTCCGCCAGCCGCCGCGGGCGTGCCGTTCTGCACCTCGGTGACGAGCACGCCCTCGCGAACCGGCAGACGGAACTGCGCGGCGAGATCCGCGTCCACGTCGCTGAACAGGATGCCGAGGAAGGGCCGCACGTACCGGCCGGTCGCGAGCACCTGGTTGGCCATCGCCATGGCGAGGTTGATCGGGATGGCGAAGCCGAGTCCTTGCACTCCCTGACCGAGGAGCTCGGCGCTGTTGATGCCGATGAGCGCGCCGCGCGAGTCGACGAGCGGGCCACCCGAGTTTCCGGGGCTGATCGCCGCGTCGGTCTGGATGAACGTCTCGCCGCCGAGAGTGCGTCCGGGGCGATTGACCGCGGAGATCACGCCGGTAGTGACGGTTCGCTCGAGGCCGAGTGGATTGCCGATCGCGATCGCGATCTGACCGACCTGGAGCTGATCCGAGTTGCCGAGCGGCGCGACGGGCGCATCGTTGACCGGGATGCGCACCACGGCGACGTCGAGTCCGGCATCGCGGCCGAGCACCGTGCCCGTGACCTTTCGTCCATCGGCGAGCCCGACCTGCACCGTGCGCGCCGGGCCGACGACGTGCGCGTTGGTGAGGATCATCCCGTCGCGCCGGATCACGGCGCCGGAGCCGGAGCCATAGTTCGGGACGACGATGCTCACCACCGTGGGTGTCACCTGCCGCGCCACCCGGATGACGTTCTGCTCCTCCGTCGTGAGCGGCGCCTGGGTGGCGCTCGGCTGCGCTTCGGCGTTGCGGACGACGCGGCGCTGGTGAAGACCGCTACCGCCGACGGCTACTCCAGCGGCGAATATCGCAACGCCAATGATGGCCCAGCGCGTGTTGGACGTCATCGGAGCACTATGGCTGAGGGTCGGCAGAAGTAGTCACGCTCGCGCCGAGCGAGCGTACGCGAGAGCTCGACGCAGAAAGCGTGCGCCGCTCACCCTGGTCACACGCCTCGCCGCTCGAGCGCGGCGGTGAGTCGCTTTCCGCCCTCGAACCAGTTGCGGCGGATGGCCCGCTCGCACCCTGGTCCGTCGCCGGCGGCGACGGCGCGGATCACCGCGGCATGCTCCGCGAAGGTGGCCCGGAAGTCGGGGCCGATGATCGGCGCGTAGAGCCACTCATAGCGGTCGAGGCGCGGGCGCAACGTCTCGAGCAGCGTGCGCGTGGCGGGGCCGGCGCACGCGCGCATCAG
The DNA here is from genome assembly GCA_035265545.1 of Gemmatimonadaceae bacterium. Taxonomy (GTDB): domain Bacteria; phylum Gemmatimonadota; class Gemmatimonadetes; order Gemmatimonadales; family Gemmatimonadaceae; genus AG11. The sequence goes on from DATFOL010000599.1 coordinate 12,765, forward strand.
CGCATCGTGAACGGCGTCGTGTGCCTCGAACAGGGCGTCGTAGTCGATCGGGCGCGCGCGGGCGGCACCGCGAAAGGCGCGCTCACGCTGCCGGAGCTCGCGCAGCAGCTCACGCCGACGCTCGTCGGGGAGCGACGAGACGCGTCTCGCGGCAACGCCTTCGAGGGCGCCAGCAGCCGCGTAGAGCTCCTCCACGTCACCGGCGCTGACAGGACCGACGGCCACGCGCGGCCTTTCGCCGCCGCCATTCGGTACGAGCAGCCCCTCAGCGAGGAGCCGACGCATCGCTTCGCGCGCGGGAGTCCGGCTCACGCCGAGGCGCGCGGCGAGCTCCGCCTCGGCAACGCGTGCGCCCGGATGCAACTGGCCTCGCACGATCAATCGCCGCGTCTTCACGTATGCGTCCGCCGTCGCGCCCGTCAGGCTCTCTTGCGCCACGCTCGATCTCCGAAGCGGAAGGTATGCAGGAACGTATACCTTTGCGAGGCTGGCCGGCAATCGTCGCGGGTGCCACGACGTCTGCCTGGAGGGCGCGGGCTTGTTGCGCCGCGTACGTCGCGGATATTCGGCGGACGCCGCTGCCGTTTCCCTCCACTGGTACTCCATGCGCTCTCGCCTCGTCGTCCTCGCCGCCGCCTTCCTCACAGTCGCGCCGTTTGGTCGGGCGTCGGCCCAGGCCACTGCGCGCGACAGCGTGCTGGCGCCGGTTCATCGGGTGTTCGACGCGATGCGAGCGCGCGACACCGTCGGGCTGCGCGAGGTCTTCGACTCGACGGCTCGGCTGATCGGCACGCGAGCCTCGGCGAACGTATCCATCCGCTCGCGCACGCCGACAGAGTTCCTCACGAGCATCACGACCACTCCAACGGACCAGACGTCGGACGAGCGGATGTTCGATCCGGAGGTACGGATCGACGGTCCGGTTGCGCAGGTGTGGACGTACTACACCTTCCGTGCGGGAACGACGTTCAGCCACTGCGGCATCGACGCCGTGACGCTGGTTCGCGCCGGCACGACGTGGAAGATCGTCAGCTTCGTCTGGTCGGTGCGAACGAACGACTGCACGCACAGGGAGTAGCTACGGGCCGCTCACGCGACCGGTTCCACGAGCGCGGTCAGGCCACGGCGCCCTGTTGCAGCTTCTCGAAGAACGAGGTGGTCTCGTCGTCCGGCTCCGCGTCGAGCTCCTCGCGCATCCGGTCGGCGAAGCGCCGGTACACGCGCAGCGCCTGCGAGCGCTCTCCCAGCGCTGCATGGCACTTCATCAGCGCGAGGAGGGCCTCCTCGTGCAGCTCATCCCGGGCGAGCACGCGACGGTACGCCTCGGCCGCCTTGGCATGCCGTTCCTCGGCGGCGAGACGAGCGCCGAGCTCCATCAGCGCGTCGACGTAGATGCGCTGGAGGCGGTCGCGATGCTCGAGGTGCCAGTCCCCCACGGGCTCTCCATCCAGGAAGTCGCCGCGGAAGCGCGAGAGCGCCTGCTCGAGCCTGGCCGACGCACCTTCTTCCTGCCGCTTGAGCGCCCGGCGCGCCGCCGTGATGTCACGGTCGAACTCGAGGACATCGAACTCTTCGACCACGGCGGGATCGACGCGATAGCGGTCGTGGACGAGACCGACCCACTCCGGATTTCCGAGCGCTTTCCTGAGGCGATGCAGCGTGACGTGAAAGCTGTTGCGCAACTGCGCGGCGCTGGCATCGGGCCAGAAGACCAGACCGACCTGCTCCTTGGTGCGCCCCTCGGCGTGCATCAATAGATAGACGAGCAGCTCGCGCGGGCGCGCCGAGCCCCACGCCATGGACTCGACGAGCTTGCCGTTCACGAAGACCTGGAGTGGCCCGAGCGCGAGGACGCGAAGCGTCGCGCGCTCGACGTCTGGCGTGCGCGGCTCGAGGTGCAGCGGCACCCGATGTTCCGTGGTGTGGCGGGCCGCCTCGCTCAGCGCGATCCCCACCGTCTGCGCGGTGGAGAGCGAGCGGCCTTCCACTTCCAGCGCGGCATAGCGAGGCCCGAGCGACGCGCGAAGCGTTTCGACGAGCCGCAGGCGCTCGGCCGGCGCGAGGCCGGGCAGTGCAACAGCGAGCCGCTCACGATGCGCGGCGACGCCGGCAAGCAGCCGCGCCGCCTCCTCGTGGTGGCCACGCTGCGCCGCGACGTGCGCCACGACATCCACGGCGAGTCCGATGCCCCACGCGTCGTTGATCGAGACCTCGAGCTCGAGCCCCTCCATCACGATGGCGCAGGCCTGCTCGAGGTTCCCGCGCGCGAGCTCGACGCGCGCCTCGGTGACGAGCGCGTGAGCCAGGGTCGTGGGCAGGTGATGCTCGCGCGCGACGGCGATGTTGACGGCGAGCATCTCCTTGGCGCGGTCGTTCTCGCCCTCGACATATGCCGCCCACGCACGCCAGAAGCGCGCAAAGATGACGGGAATGTCCCAATCCGGGCGGCCGCGCGTGAAGTCGAGCGCCTCGTCGAGGGTGACGACCGCGCCGGCGACGTCGCCGCCGAGCATGCGCGCCGCACCGTACTTGGCCAGCGCGGCGCCGAGACCGTCGTCGTCATTCGCGGCGCGCAGCAGCGGAATGGCCTCCTCGAAGTTCGCACAGGAGCGCGGGTAGTCTCCCTGCGCGAGCGACGTGAGCGCGCTGGACACGAGCGCACGGCCGCGAAAGAGCGGGTTGCCGCCACGATCCATGGCGAGCGCGCGGTCGACCAGCTGGCGTGCCTCGCGGAATTGCCCGAGCGCATACCAGTACCAGTAGAGCGCGCCGACGAAGCGCAGCGCGAGCTCCGCGCGCGACGCGTCGGCGAGCGCCCAGTGGGTGGCGGCACGCAGGTTGTCCTGCTCGGCGACGATCTGCGCGAGCACCGCCGGCGCGTTGGAGCCACCGATGAGCGTCGGCTCGGCCTCCTCGATCATCGCGAGGAAATACTCGGCGAAGCGGCGCTCCATCGCCGGCAGCTCACCAGCTTCGACGAGCCGCTCGACGCCGTACTGGCGCACCGTCTCGAGCAGCCGATAGCGCGCCATGCCGTCGCCGGGCTCCATCGTCACGAGCGACTTGTCGACGAGCGCGGAAACGCCGTCGAGGATGTCCTCCGTCTCGAGCGGCTCGCCGGCGCATACCACTTCGGCGGCATCGAGGGTGAACGAGCCGGCGAAGATCGCGAGTCGCCGGAGCAGCGTCTGCTCTCGTGCCGCGAGCAGGGCAAAGCTCCACTCCATCGTCGCCCGAAGCGTGCGATGACGCGCGAGCGCAGTGCGGCTGCCGGTCGTCAACAGGCGGAACGCATCATCGAGCCGCCGGGCGATCTGTTCGGGAGAGAGCACCCGAACGCGCGCGGCTGCCAGCTCGATGGCGAGCGGGATGCCGTCGAGCCGGCGGCAGATCTCGGTCACCGCTGGAGTGTTCGCCGCCGAGAGGGAGAACGACGGCACGGTCGCCCGCGCGCGCTCGACGAAGAGCTGGACCGCTTCGGCGCTGGCGAGCGGCGGCACGAGCCACGCCGTCTCGCTTCCGACGCCGAGCGCTTCGCGGCTCGTGGCGAGAATGGTGATCTTCGGGCAGCTGCGCAGCAACGCGTCGACGAGCTCCGCGGACGCGTCGACGAGGTGCTCGCAGTTGTCGAGCACGATGAGGGCGCGCTCGTCGCACAGCACGCCGACGAGCGACTGCAGCGGCGAGGTGCCCGGACGCTCGGGGGCGCGCAGCGTGGTGGCGACGAGCTGCGGCAAAAGGTTCGGATCCGACAGCGGTGTGAGGTCGATCCAGCCGACGCTGTCGAAGAAGGGGTCGCAGCGCAGCGCGAGCTCCTCGGCGAGACGTGTCTTGCCGCTTCCTCCCGCGCCAGTGAGAGTGAGCAGCCGGGCCGAGACGACGAGGCGAGCAAGATCCTCCAACTCGCGCTCGCGGCCGACGAACCGAGTGAGGTGCACGGGCACGTGCGCCGCGGCATCGTCGGCGCTCAGAAGCTCAGGGGACGTCATGCGAGGAACGGTGCGGCAAGGGGGAGGAGCGTACTGCTCCACGTTACGCCGCGTTCCCCGTGTTCTCAACCCACCGACGTCGGCTGGCGATCGTGCGCGAGGAACTGGCGCAACAGCGGTAACGCGTCGGCCGCGGAGAGCCCGCGCCGCACGACGAGGAGCGGCACGCCCGGACTGGCGAAGGCGCTGGCGAGGGTCCCGTCGAGTCCCGTCTCCCCGACCGCGCCAGCGGGCACGAGCACGAGCCGCTCCACCTGACATCCGTTGAGAAGCACGAGCTCGAGCGCCGGCAGACAGCACGGCTCGGCGGCGACGAGCAGCACCCGATTCAGTCCGACGCCTTCGAGGAAGTCGGCGACCCACGCGGCGACATCGTCGCAGTCGGCGGGAAGCTCCGGGGTGATGACGCGAAAGCGCGAGCCGAGATCGGCGGCGAGCTCCGGCCAGAAAGGATCTGCGCCGGCCGAGCGCAGGACGACCAAGGGTCTTCCCGCGCCGGCGCGATGATACCGCATCACCTGGTCGTGCGCGCGCACTTCGGCCAGGGTCTCGGCGGGATTGGTGAGCGGGGAGAGGGTCTGCATGGATCGCAGGCTAGAACCCGTCGCTTACGGGGCGCTTACAGAACGCGAGGGGCGCCTACACCGAGGCGAGGCCGGCTGGCGTAAGCCACCAGCTCGCATGCGTTAGCGACGACCGCGCCGGGCATTCCGCGACGGGTAAGTGGCACGCGCGAGGTTGCCCTGCGTCGCCAGGCGATATCACGACGATGTCGATGCAAGACTGGCCATCGACGATCGCCCGATCGCTCGACATCGCGACATCACCGCCGCCATCGCGGCCTTCGATAACCGAGAGGACAACGCCATGTCACGCAACCGCAGCTTCGCTTCCGCAGGCGCCGCAATCGCCCTCGCACTGGTCGCTTGTGCCGACCCCGCTTCCACCGCCGTCTCGGGTGCGCCGACCGACGCCTCGCTGAACCGTGCCGGCATCGATGATCACGCGGGCGTACATCCTGTCGAAGAAGTCCGCGACCGATCCGGCCGAAATCGACGAGAGCACTCCGGTGTCGACGGCGCAGAAGTACAGCCCGGCTGGCTACTATCCCAGCGCCTATCGCATCACGTGGGACGCGCAGCAGAAGGAAAACCGCATCGCGCTGATGCAGCTGAGCTGGCGCGACTGATCTCCATCGCGTAATCGCGCGGGCCCGGCGTCGGACCAACTCGACGCCAGGCCCGTGGTGTACGCAGCGCGGTGAGTGGGATAGGTTGTCGGCTCGCCGCGAGAGATTCGGACGTCACCGAGCCGAGCCTCTCGACGGGCGATGGTCTCCATCCTGCATCCCATCCCGCGCGCGTGATCCGACTTCTCACCCTCCCGCTCGCTCTGCTGCTCCTGCTTCCGGGCGCGCTCGCGGCGCAGACGCCCGAAACGGGCGATCCGCCGCTCTCGCTGACGAACCGCGAGCGCACGCTGCGATTCACCCTCCTGTTCGATGGCGAATCCGTGGCATACCGCGTGGACCGGCTGACGCCCGGCGGCGCGGCGCGGGTGGTGATCGAGCGCTCCCCACTGGGCATCACACGGGCGAGTGAGGACTTCTCGACCGGACTCGAGCTCCTCAACGCCTCGGCCGTGTCGGAGCCGAGCAGCTCGTACCGGATGGTCACGGGTAAGCAGCTCGAGGTGCGCACGCGCGCGCGCCAGCGAGTGTTCACCTTCCGAAAAGGTACCAGCGGCCTGATGACGATCACCGTGCGCGCGATGCGCGACGGTGTCGCGTTCCGCTATGGATTCCCCGGCACCGCCAGCGTGCAGGATTCGCTGATCGGCGAGTCGACGGGATTCCATCTGCCGCCGGGCCGCGCGTGGATGCAGCCGTACTCGAAGGTAGGGATCTGGGCACCGGCGTACGAGAGCGACTACCGCAACGGCGTCCCGATCGGATCGCCAGCGCCGGAGGAAGAAGGGTGGGCGCTGCCGATGCTCTTCCACACCACCGAGGCGTGGGTGCTCGTGACGGAGGCGGGCCTCGACCGGACGTCGTACGGCGTGCACGTGGAGCAGCGCGCCGAGGACGGGCTCTATCGGGTGCGGCTGCCCGAGGAAGACGAGACCTACGGCGTGGCGCCGCGCGCCGCGGCGATCACCCTGCCCTGGGCGTCGCCCTGGCGAGTGCTGATCATCGGCTCGGAGCTGGGCACGATCGTCGAGTCGACGCTCGTGACCGACCTGGCGCAGCCGCAGGCGTTCGGCGACGCGTCGTGGATCAGGCCAGGTCGCGTCTCGTGGAGCTGGTGGAGCGACATGACGAGCCCGCGAGACTACCAGAAGGTGTTCCCGTTCGTCGATCTCGCGTCGCGGCTCAAGTGGGAGTACTCGCTGCTGGATGCGGGATGGCAGCAGATGAAGGGCAGCGGCACACCTGAGGACCTCGTCGACTATGCGCGGGCGCGCAACGTCGGGCTGATCGCGTGGTACAACTCGGGGGGCGCGCACAATCAGGCGAACGACGGTCCGCGCGATCTCATGGTGGACCCGGCGGTACGGCGGGCCGAGATGCGGCGCATCGCCGCGCTCGGCTTCAAGGGAATCAAGGTCGACTTCATGCAGAGCGACAAGCAGTACGTGATCGCGCTCTACCTGGACATCCTGCGCGACGCGTACGCCAACAAGCTCTTCGTCGACTTCCACGGCTCGACGATCCCGCGCGGGTGGCAGCGGACGTACCCCAACCTGCTGACGATGGAAGCGGTGAAGGGATCGGAGCAGTACGGCGATACCGTCTTCCAGCGCAACGCGGCGACCTACAACACCATCTATCCGTTCACGCGGAACGTGATCGGCTCGATGGACTATACGCCGATGATCTTCGGCGACGCGCCCGACCGACTGCCGCACCTCACGACGAACCCGCACGAGCTGGCACTGTCCGTAGTGTTCGAGAGCGGGCTGCAGCACTTCGTGTCGACGCCGGCGATGGTCGATGCGCAGCCCGACTACGTGCGGCAGTTCCTCACGGCGGTGCCGACCGTCTGGGACGAGACGCGGTTCGTCGACGGCTATCCGGGACGCCTCGCGGTGCTGGCGCGGCGTCGCGGCACCGAGTGGTACGTCGGCGCGATCACGTCGGACACGATGGTGTCGGTGGTCGAGGTGCCGCTTCGGTTCCTCGGCGCGGGCACGTACGACGTGTCGTTGATCTCCGACGGCGAGGACGTGGACCGCTTCGCATATGCGACCGAGACGCTCGCGCGGCGCGACACGATGACCGTGGAACTCGCGCCGCGCGGCGGCTTCGTGGCGCGGTTCGCGAGGCGTGGTGGCGCGCCCGTGCCACCTGCTGCGGGAACACCGCGTCCGTCGACGGGACCGGCGAACACGCGGCCGGCAACGGGTCGACCGG
>DATFOL010000600.1:0-2265 GCA_035265545.1 Gemmatimonadaceae bacterium
CATGTCGATCAGCTCCAGCTCGATCCGCCCGTCGCGGTAGCGGTTCCGCACCGCCTCGATGTAGCCGGCGACGGCCGCCCGGCCGCGCCGTTCGCCGGCCCACTCCGAGCGTCCGGGGACCCGGATGAGGATGTCGTCGGCTTATGTGGATTCGCGAGTTATGCCGATCCGCGTGTAGTCGGCGAGGAAGCCCCGCGCGATCGGCCGTGTGTGCTCGGGATAATCAGAGGTCCTCCAGGAAGGCGAGGAGCGCGTCGGCAGGGCGGTAGCGGCCGGGTTTGACGCCGATCGGGGTGACGCGTGCGAGGGCGCGTTCCTTGATGGCCATGTCGGCGTGCAGGTAGATCTGCGTGGCCTCCGTGGACTCGTGGCCGAACCAGAGCGCGATGACGCTGGTATCGACGCCGGCGTGCAAGAGGTTCATGCCGGTGGTGTGGCGCAGGACGTGAGGGGTGACGGCCTTGGTCGCAACGGTCGGGCAACTGAGGCTCGCGGTGGCCGTGTGCTTCGCGACTCGGAGAGCGACGGCGTCACGGCTGAGCGGCCGCCCCCGACTTGTCGGGAACAGCGGGTCGTCGGGGTTGCCGGCCCGCTCCCTCATCCATGTCCGCAGGACGTCGGCGGTCTGTTTGGTCAGCGGCGTGATGCGTTCCTTGCGGCCCTTGCCGAGCGTCTGGACGTGCGGCGCGGCGGCGAGGTTGACGTCGCGGCAGCGCAGCGCGGTGAGCTCGGAAACGCGCAGCCCGGTCTGGATGGCGAGCGTCATCAGCGCGTGGTCGCGGCGGCCGATCCAGCGGCTGCGATCGGGCGCATCGAGAAGCGCCGCCGCTTCGGGCTCGGTGAGGTAGTTGACGATCCCGCGGTCGTGTCGTTTGGGCGGAATCGCCAGGACGCGCGCGATCGTGGCCGCGTGCTCGGGATGGCGAAGCGCGGCGTAGTGGAAGAGCGAGCGGATCGCCGCCAAGCGGTGGTTCCGCGTCCGGGCAGTGTTCCCGCGGACGAGCTCGAGGTGATCCAGGAACGCTCCGATCAGCGTCGCGTTGACGTCCTCGATGTCCAGCTTGTGCGCCGCGATCCCGGTGTGTTGCTGCGTGTAGACGAGCAGCAGCCGGAACGTGTCGCGGTAGGCCGAGATCGTGTGCGGGCTGGCTTGGCGCTGGGCGATCAGCCGCTCGGTGAAGAACGCTTGCAGCGTCGGAGCGAGCGCGCTCATCGCCCGGCCCTCCGGCCGCGCCAGTGCCGGACGCGCTCCTGCTCGCGCAGCAGCAGCGCCACCTCCCGGTCAGGCGTGTCGTCGCTGTCGTTCTGCTCCAACCGCTCGGCGGCGAGCGCGAGCAACTCGGGGACCGCGGACAAGTACCAGTACGTGGCCGCGGGGTCGACATGGCCCAGGTAGGTCGACAGCAGCGGCAGCTTGGCGGCGACGTTCTCGCCGCCCCGGTACCAACCGAGCAGCGTGTTGACGGCGAACGTGTGGCGGAAGTCATGCAGCCTCGGCCGTCGTCCCGACGCCGACCGCGTGACGCCGGACGCCTGGCGGACCTGCTCGAAGGATCGGTGGACGCTGCGGTGCGACAGCCTCGCGCCCCAGCAGGACACCAGCACGCAGGTGCGGTCGCCGCCGGCGCGCAGTGCGTCGCGGCGCTCGAGGTAGGCGTCGAGCGTTGCGATCGTCGTGTCGTGGATAAGGACCTCGCGCGACTTGCCGTACTTGCTGTCCCGGATGTGCAGCAGCCGGTTGGCGCGGTCGATGTCGGCGCGGTCAAGCGCGAACGCCTCGCTATCGCGGATGCCGGTGCACGCCAGCAGCCCGATCAGCGTCTGCATCGTCGCGCCGCGCACCGGCGGCAACAGCGTGCCGGCTGCGTTCATCATCGCGCTGACCTGCGCGTCGGTGTAGATATGCGGCGTTGGGCGATGCTTGCGCGCCGGCATCAGCGCCAGCGGCGGGACCTCCGTCGCCGAGTCGATGCCACGCATGTAGCGCGCGAAGCCCCGGACCGCGCGCATCCCGCTGCGCGAGGTAGGCATGCCCGACCCCAGTCGGAAGCGTGACCCAGTCAAGCGCCAGTGCGACGGTGATCGTCGACGCGCCGGCGTCTTCCACGAAGACCACGAACCGCCGCAGCGCGCGATGCTCGGTGACGAGCTTGAACCCGAGGCCGCGGCGGATCGCCAGGTAGTCCTCGAGGTGCTGCGCGAGCGCGGTCATGCCACGGCTCCGGGCCACGGCTGGACGAGTGCCGCAAGCGCGCGGCGGTCGAC
>DATFOL010000601.1:0-18754 GCA_035265545.1 Gemmatimonadaceae bacterium
GGCATCGACCCGCTCGACGTCGTGCAACTCTACGGCGCGGACGCGCTGCGCTACACGCTGGTCGCCGGGATGGGACTCGGCGCCGACGTCATCCTCGATCCCGCCGATCTGGAGAAGTCGTTCGCGACGGGCCGCAACTTCGCCACGAAGCTGTGGAACATCGGCCGTTTCCTGCTCACCAACGTGGGCACGGAGCCCGTCCGGCCATTCCACGAGGTCGACACCGACCGCCTCGCGCGTGCCGACGCGTGGATTCTCGACCGGCTCGACGTCGCGATCCGCGAGTGCGATCGCGCGATCGGACCGATCGACCCCGCGCGCGGCGTCTGGCTCGGGGAGGAGCTTGGCTCGGGGCTGCGCCTGAACGAGTACGCCGAGACCGCGCGTCGCTTCGTGTGGAACGAGCTCGCCGACTGGTACCTCGAGGCCATCAAGGCGCGGCTCGTCACGCCGGGCGACGACCAGGAGGTCGCGCGCGCCGTGCTCGTGCACGTCTTCGACCAGGCACTGCGACTGCTGCATCCGATCGTGCCCTTCGTGACGGAAGCGCTGTGGCAGCGGTTGCCCGGCCACGTCGACGGCACCTTCCTCGCCACCGAGAGCTGGCCGGTTGCGCGCGCCGCGACCGCATCGAACGCGGCGGCCGGTGAGTTCGAGCTGCTGCGGGACATCATCGACGCGATGCGGCGCGTGCGGTCCGAGTACGGCGTGCCGCCGAACAAGTCGGTCGACGCGTTCGTCGTCGCGGCGCCGAGCTACCGCCAGGTGCTCGACGAAGAATCAGCGCTCGTCGGACGTCTTGCAAAGACCTCGCTCGCCTTCGTCGAATCGGCGCCGGCCGGAGCTGCCGCAAACGTCATCCTCCCTGGCGGAACGGAGCTGATCGTGCCGCTGGAGGGCCTCGTCGACGTGCACAAGGAGTGCGCGCGGCTCCGCACGGAGCTCGCCGGGCTCGAGAAGCAGCTCATTGCGCTCGAGGCACGCCTCGAGAACCCGGGCTTCATCGGACGGGCGCCCTCGCACGTCGTCGACGCCGAGCGCGCGAAGGCGCAGGAGTGGCGCTCACGCCGGGATCTGATGCGCTCGCGAATCGAGGGTCTGTGCGGCGCCGCCTGATCGCCGCTTCGATCTTCGTCGCCGCCTGCGCATCGGCTGGCCCCCCTCCCGGGGGTCCGGAGGATCGATCGCCTCCGCGGCTGGTCCGCGTCACGCCTGACACCAACGCGGTGAACGTCGGCGCGCGCGCCGCGACGTTCTACTTCGACGAGACGATCAACGACCGTGGTACGGGGCAACAGGATCTCGGGAGTCTGTTCATCGTATCGCCCTCGGATGGCACGCCCCGCGTGAGCTACCACCGTACGCGAATCGACGTGCGCCCGCGACACGGCTTCCGGCCGAACACCGCTTACACGGTCACGCTGCTGCCCGGCCTGGGCGACCTGCGCGGCAACACGATGAAGAGCGGGGCCGCCGTCGTCTTTTCCACTGGCGCAACGATCCCTACCGTTCGCATCAACGGCGTGGCGTTCGATTGGGTGGCGGAGCGAGGCGCAGCCAACGCGCTCGTCGAGGCGGTGACGCCCGACAGCGTCGTCTACATCGCGCAGGCCGACTCGTCGGGGCGGTTTTCCATTGGCCCGCTCGTTCCCGGCACCTACCTCGTGCGCGGCACGATCGACCAGAACAACAATCGCACCCAGGACCGCACCGAGTCCTGGGACTCCGTGCGCGTCACCGCACCGCAGTCAGCGCCGGTGGAGCTGCTCGCCGCGCCGCGCGATACGCTCCCTGCGCGCCTCACGTCGGTCATACCCTCGGACTCCGTCACCCTGCGGCTCACCTTCGACCGGCTGCTCGATCCGGCGCAGCAGTTCCCGGCGACGAACTTCCGTGTCGCCGGCGCCGACAGCGTATCGATTCTGCTGACGACGACGAGCACGCCGCAGCAGGAGGCAGCGGCGCAGCGAGCGCGCTCCCAGCAGGCCTCCGACTCGGCTCGTCGGGCGGACTCCGTCGCGGGTCGTCCGCGACCCGTGCAGCCTCCTACGCCTGTCGTCGGTGCCGCGCCCGCCGACTCCGCCGCGAAGCCGAGCCGCCCCGCGCCGTTCAACTCGATCACTCTCGGTCTCGCACGCCCGCTCGCCCCCAGCGCGACGTACCGAGTCACCGTGAAGTCCGTTCGCGCATTGAGTCGCCGCGAGAGTGGGAGCGAGCGCACGTTCACGACACCAAAGCCCGCACCGGCGAGGCCGGCCACGGACTCCACGGCACCGCCAGCCGCGCGGCCGCCTGCCGCGGCACCGCGCGGCGCGGCGCCCCCGTCACGCCAGTGACGGACGCGCGCCGCGCGCTTCCGAGCGTGGGCGCACTGCTGGAGAGCGCGCCCGTGCGGGCTCTGCTCGACTCGGCGCCGCGCACCCTGGTGGTCGATGCGGTGCGCGCCGCAGTCGCGAGCGCGCGCGAAGGCGCTCCGGCGCCGATCGACGACGACGCCTGGGGACACGCCGTCGCCGACACACTCGCCGAGCTGTCGCGGCCATCGCTGCGGCGCGTGATCAACGCGACCGGGATCGTCCTTCATACCAACCTCGGTCGCGCCCCGCTCGCCGACGTCGCCATCGAGGCGATCGCCGCGATCGCCGCAGGCTACTCGAACCTCGAGCTCGATCTCGCGCGGGGGGCGCGCGGATCGCGCTATACCCACTGCGCGTCGCTGCTGCGCGAGCTCACCGGCGCCGACGACGCGCTCGTCGTGAACAACTGCGCCGCGGCGCTCGTGCTCGCGCTCAACACGGTTGCCGACGGGCGCGAAGCGATCCTCTCGCGCGGTGAGCTCGTCGAGATCGGCGGCAGCTTCCGCGTGCACGAGATCATGGCCAAGAGCGGCGCGCGCCTGCGCGAGGTCGGCGCGACGAATCGCACCCATCTCGCCGACTACGAGCGTGCGGTCGGCGCGGACACCGGTGTGCTCCTCAAGGTGCACCGCAGCAACTTCGCCGTGCACGGCTTCACCGCCGAGGTCTCGGTGCGCGAGCTCGCGCCACTGGCGGCCGCGCACGGCATTCCGATCGTGCACGATCTGGGCAGCGGACTGCTCGTCTCCCTCGACTCGATCGGGCTGCGCGGCGAGCCGACGGCGCACGAAGCGCGTGAGGCCGGAGCCTCGATCGTCGTGATGAGCGGCGACAAGCTGCTCGGCGGACCGCAGGCCGGGCTCATCATCGGCCAGGCGCGCTGGCTGGACGTGATGCGTCGTAATCCGCTCGCGCGATCGTATCGCGTGGACAAGCTCACCCTCGCCGCGCTCGAAGCGACGCTCGCGCTCTACCGGGAGCCCGCGCGCGCGTTGAGAGAGATCCCCACGCTCGCGCTCCTCGCCGCCACGCCGGACGACCTGCGCGCGCGTGCCGACGCGCTGCGTCGCACGCTCGCGGACGAGCGCATCGCCGCCGAAACCGTGTCGTCCGCTGGAAGCGTGGGCGCGGGCGCCTTCCCCGACGCCGAACTGCCTGGCGCCGCCGTCGCGCTGGACGGGGAAGCCGAGCGATGGGCTCGGCGCCTGCGCGCCGGAGCACTCGCCGTCGTGGGTCGTGTGCACGACGGACGCTTCCAGCTGGACCTGCGCGCGGTGCCCGAACGCGACCTTCCCGACCTCGCCCGCGCCGTGGTGGCCGCTCGTGATTGATGGGCGGCGACGCCGCGCCGCGCTGCTCGATCGGGACGGCACCATCATCGTCGACGCGCACTACCTCGCCGATCCGGATGCGGTCGCGCTGCTGCCGGGCGCCGCGGAAGCGATCCGTCTGCTCGCCGCCGCGGGAGTCCCGTCCGTGATCTGCAGCAATCAGTCGGGGATCGCCCGCGGGCTCGTCACGCTCGAGCAGTACCGCGCGGTGCGTCTCCGCGTCGCGAGCCTGCTCGAGACCGAGGGCGCCGCGCTGCTGGACTCGTTCGTGTGTCCGCATCACGAGCAGTTCACCGGCCCGTGCGCCTGTCGCAAGCCGGGCACGCTGATGTTCGAGCGCGCCGCGAACGTGCACGGACTCGACCTCTCGCGATCGATGTTCGCCGGGGACAAGCATCGCGACGTCGCGCCCGCAGCCGTGTTCGGCGCAGCCGGCTACCTCGTGCGCTCGACGGACACGCCGGAAGAGCACGTTGCGCGCGCGCGAGCCGGGGGCGTGGACGTAGTGGACTCGCTGCTGCATGCCGCACGATGCTTCCTCGAGCGTGCATCGTGAGGCGCACCCGAATCGGTGTGCTCGCCAGTGGTGGTGGGTCCAACCTGCAGGCGATCCTCGATCATCTCGCCGCGCTCGGCGACGCGCGGTGCGGCGACGTCGTGCTCGTTGCGTCGAACCGCCCAGATGCGGGTGCGCTCTCACGCGCGTCGCGCGCGGGAATCGCGCGGGAAGTGCTCCGTTCGCCGCACGCGCCCACGGGAAACGACGTCGGCGCCGTGCTCGACGAGCACGGAATCGAGCTCGTCGCGCTGGCCGGTTACATGCGCCTCGTGCCCGGCGAGGTGACGGCCGCCTATCGGGGACGCATGCTCAATGTCCATCCGGCGTTGCTGCCGGATTTCGGCGGGCCTGGCATGTACGGTGCGCGCGTGCACCGCGCGGTCGTGCGGGCCGGCGTGCCGTTCTCCGGACCGAGCGTGCACTTCGTCGACGAGGTGTACGATCACGGCGCGGTCATCGCGCAGTGGCCCGTCCCTGTCCTGCCACGCGACGATGATCGTACGCTCGCCGCACGGGTGCTTCGCGCCGAGCACGTGCTCTATCCGCGAGTCGTGAACGCCGTCGCCGGTGGCGAGGCGCGGCTTGGCGAAGACGGCCGCGTCGTGAGCACGCGCTTCCGTCAGCCGCGACTGCCGACGATGGACCCGGAGCTCGACGACCGGGCTCTCGCTGCGTCGCTCGATCGCACGCTGGGATTGCCCGCGCTCGGCTGACGACTCTTCATCGAACCCTCACCACTCCGGCCGAACCGATGCCTCGCGCTCTGCTCTCCGTCTCCGACAAGACCGGACTTCTCGATCTCGCCCGCGGCCTGGACGAGCGCGGCTGGGAGCTCGTCTCCACTGGCGGCACGGCGCGCGCGCTGCGCGAGGCCAACGTGCCTGTGCGCGACGTGTCCGACGTCACCAGGTTTCCCGAGATGCTCGACGGGCGCGTCAAGACGCTGCACCCGGCCGTGCATGGCGGCCTGCTCGCGCGACGCGACCTGCCGGAGCACATGGCGGCGATCGCGGAGCATGGCATCGAGCCGATCGATCTCGTGGTCGTCAATCTCTATCCCTTCCGACAGACCGCGGCGCGCGCGGGGGTCACGCCGGAAGAGGTCGTCGAGCAGATCGACATCGGTGGGCCGAGCATGCTGCGCTCCGCGGCCAAGAACTTCGCCTCGGTGACGACGGTCGTGGACCCCGCCGACTATCCGAGCGTGCTCGCCGCGATCTCCGCCGGTGACGATGACCTCGACTTTCGCCGACGGCTCGCGGCGAAGGTGTACGAGCACACCGCCGCGTACGACGCCGCCATCGCCGCGTGGTTCGCCGGCCAGCGCCGCGAGCGCTTTCCGGAACGCCTTTGTCTGCCGCTCGAGCGCGCACAGGGCCTCCGCTACGGCGAGAACCCGGGCCAGGCAGCCGCATTCTACGTCGAGCGCAGCGGCGCCGGACTCGCGGGGCTCGCGCAGAAGGGCGGCAAGGAGCTCTCGTTCAACAATCTGCTCGACCTCGAGGGTGCGCTGCTCGCCAGCGAGCCGTTCGGCGAGGAGCCCTGCTGCGCGATCATCAAGCACACCACGCCATGCGGGCTCGCGGTCGGAACCGACGCCCTCGACGCGTATCGAAAGGCGCTCGCCTGT
This sequence comes from Gemmatimonadaceae bacterium, assembly GCA_035265545.1. GTDB lineage: Bacteria > Gemmatimonadota > Gemmatimonadetes > Gemmatimonadales > Gemmatimonadaceae > AG11. The sequence continues at coordinate 5,878 of DATFOL010000601.1, forward strand.
GATCCCGTGTCGGCGTTCGGCTCGGTCATCTCGTTCACCGTGCCGGTCGACGACGCCGCGGCCGAGGCGGTCTCGAGCCTGTTCGTCGAATGCGTCGTCGCGCCGTCGTTCAGTGCGGGCGCGCTCGACGTCCTCGGCCGGAAGAAGAACCTTCGCGTGCTGGAGGGGCGTGCACACTGGGGCGCCAATGCACTCGACTACAAGCGCGTGCGCGGCGGCCTGCTCGTGCAGGATCGTCCTCCCTCGTCGATCGATGACAGCGCATGGCGCGTCGTGACCAGACGCGCACCGACCGACGACGAGCGACGCGACCTACTGTTCGCGTGGCGCGCGGTCGCGAGCGTGAAGTCGAACGCGATCGTGCTCGCGCGCGACGGCGCGACGATCGGCATCGGCGCCGGTCAGATGTCGCGCGTGGACGCTGCCTTCCTCGCGGTACACAAGGCGACCACGGCGGGCCACGCGACGACTGGATCCTCGCTCGGCTCCGACGCGTTCTTCCCCTTCCGTGACGGTGTGGATCAAGCGGTCGAGGCCGGCGTGCGTGCGATCGTCCAGCCCGGCGGCTCGGTGCGCGACGCCGAGGTGATCGCGGCGGCCGACGAGTACGAGATCGCGATGGTGTTCACCGGCGTGAGGTTGTTCCGGCACTGATCGTCGGACATTGCCCTATTGGTACGACCGCACCGTCGCACTCGTGCAAAAGGCACTGCCGTACTTCATACCGAGTAGCACTGACGTACCCCGGCTCGCGGAACTCTCCCACGAATGTCCGGACGCCACACTAGCCGACACGCTCTGATCAGGGGCGTGCGAATAGAGCGGCGTCCGTGCATTCGTCAGAGCATTCGCGCGGATCCATGTACGAAGTTGTACCGTGTATCAAGTACGGCATTGCCCTCCCTCCCGGCATTGGCTCCCGTTTTGCGCCCCCGACAAGTCTCGTGTCGCGCCCGCACGGTTGGGTGGCCTCCCACCGGCAACGCGGCATCGTTTACCACGGAGCAACCAAGGAGAAGGGAGTCATGCGCAAAGTGACAACGGGAAGCAGCATGCTCGCGCTCGCCGCGGTGCTCGCGGTCGGCGCCTGCAGTAGCGGCGGCAATCGCGACAGTGCGACCGCCACGAGCGGTGGAGACGTCGGTGCGACGTCGGGCGCAGCGGGCGCGTCCGGCACGACCGGCAGCGGGATGGGCACGGATACGGGTACCATGAGCGGTGGCATGTCGGGCTCGGGCACCACGGGCGCCGGCGCATCCGGCACGGGCACGGGTACCGGTTCGGCGGGCACGAGCGGCACCGGCGCCTCGGGCACCGGGTCGGCGAGCGACAGTGCGTCGCGCGGTCGTAGCGGCACGGGCACTGGCACGAGTGGAACGGGATCGGGGACCAGCGGCACGGGCACGACCGGCACGGGCACGGGCGGCACGGGCACCAGCGGCACCGGTGGCACGGGAACGGGCAGCACGGGCACAGGCACCGGAACGCGTCCGTAATTCCGTACGCGGGCGGGCGGAAGCACGGCAGCACTGTTCCTCGATCGGCACCAGGCCCATCTTACTACGCCGCGCTTCCGCCCCGCCTTCCTGCGGGGCGTCTGTTATCCGACAGCCCCGTGACATCAATGGCGACGACGTCTCCGCCGTCCGAGCTCGACTATCGCCCTTCCTACCTCGCCGCCGCGATCGTCTCGCTGGCGGTCTTCGTGCTCTACGTCCTCACCCTCGCCCCTACCACGGCGATGTGGGACACGAGCGAGTACATCACGGCCGCGTACACCCTCGGGTTGCCGCATCCGCCCGGGAATCCGTTGTTCGTGCTGATCGGGCGCGTCTTCGCCATCCTCCCGATCGCCCCTACCGTCGCGCTTCGCATCAATCTGCTCGCCGCGATCTGCAGCGCGGTATCGGCAGGGATGTGGTTCCTCATCACCGAGCGCGTGCTCGTCAGCTGGTTCGCCGAGCGCTGGCAGCGCATCGTCGGCGGCGCCCTCGCCGCGCTGGTCGGCGCGACGGCCTTCACGGTGTGGAACCAGAGCGTCGTCAACGAGAAGGTCTACACCGTCTCGCTGCTCGGCATCGCGCTCATATCGTGGCTGATGGTCCGGTGGTGCGATGCCCCGGACGGTCGCAAGGCCGACCGGATCCTGGTGGTCGTGGCGTACCTGCTCGGACTCGGCTACGCGAACCACATGGCGGGGATGCTCGCCGCGCCCGCGGTCGGACTCGCCGTGCTCATCGTCCGCTGGCAGACGGTCCTGCGCTGGAAGCTGCTGGTCGCGTGCGCCGCCGCCCTCGTGTTCGGGATCACCCCGTTCGCCATTCAGCCGATCCGCGCCGCGCACTTCCCCGCCCTCAACGAGGGCGAGCCCACGGCCTGCCGTGAGGGACTCGCCGCGAGCTGCACCTTCAGCAAGGGGACGTACGATGCGTTCATGTACAACTTCAACCGCGGCCAGTACGGCAAGCCCCAGCTGAGCGAGCGGCAGGCGCCGCTGTCGGCGCAGATCGGGATGTGGTGGATGTACTTCAAGTGGCAGTGGCTGCGCGACGCGCACTACGACCACCCAGGCTGGCAGAGCCTCCTCGCGGCGCTCTTTCTCGTGCTCGGTCTGCTCGGCGGCTACGTGCACTGGCAGCGAGACCGACGAAGTTTCTGGTTCTTCGGGTCGTTGATGTTCACGATGACACTCGTGCTCATCTACTACCTGAACTTCAAATACGGCGCGTCGCAGGCACCCGACCTCTCCGGGGTCGCGCGCGAGGTGCGTGACCGAGACTATTTCTATCTCTGGAGCTTCTCGGCGTGGGGGGTGTGGGCCGCGCTCGGCCTGGTCGCCGCGTGGGACTCGATCGCCGCGCTCGTTGGTCGCGAGACCGTAACGGTGGGACGTGAGACGGTCGAGCGCCCGACTCGACGGTCCCTCGCGATCGCCGCGCCCGTGCTCGCGCTCGCGGTCATCCCGCTGTTCACCAACTGGTCGACCGCCTCTCGCGCCGGACAGACCGACACCGCCGACTTCGCGAAGGATCTCCTCAACTCGGTCGAGCCATACGGCGTGCTCGTCACCGTCGGCGACAACGACACCTTCCCACTCTGGTACGCGCAGGAGGTGGAGGGCGTACGCCGCGACGTCGTGGTGGCGAACACCTCGCTGCTGAACACCGACTGGTACACGCGGCAGCTGATCCGGCGCCCGGTGTTCGACTACGACGCCGCGCGCGGCCCCGCCGTCTACCGCGGCCGGACTTGGTCCAAGCCAAAGACGGGCCTGTTGAAGATGACGCTCACCGAGGCGGACTCCGTCCCGCCGTACGTGCAGATCGATCGCCCGATGAACTTCGAGGGTGGGCCGATTCGCACGACGATCGACCCGCAGCGGCTGTCGATCCCGAATCTCCTGCAGCGCGCGGACATCTTCGTGCTCAAGATCATCGCCGAGTCGTTCGCGGAGCGGCCGATCTACTTCAGTCGCACGTCGGCCGGCTATGGCAACGAGCTGGGTCTGGGGAACTACCTCCTCACCCAGGGCCTCGCGTCGAAGGTGTTCGTGCCGCCTGCCGCCCCCACCAGGGACACTCTGCTGCTTGCGGGCGCAGGCTGGGTGGACGTGAAGCGTACCAAGACCCTCTGGGACAGTGTCTTCACCGGTCATCGCTCGATCTCGACGCGCAACGACTGGGTCGATCGACCGTCGGTGGGTATCCCGTACCTCTACGTCGCGACGGGACTCATGCTATCCGAAGCGCTCGAGACCAACGGCGACACGACAAGCGCGTCTCGGGTGCTCAGCGAGTCGCGCCGGGTGGCGCAGGCCGTGCGCCTCGATGATCTCCTCGCGCAGATGACGGAGCAGCGACCCCCGGCACCGGAGCAGAATCCGCTGCTCACTCCGACCGATTCCCAGCAGGGGACGCCGCTGCAGCCGAAGCCATAGCGTCGGCTGCAGCACCACTCCCGGCGCGCCGGCGATTCAGCGGCGCTCACGGGGCGTTCGGGTACAGGAGACGGGAGCGGTGCGAGGCGCGCGCGGCAACCGACATGCGCAGGATGGCCGAGCGCAGCGAATCGTCATGGAACGCGAGCTCGGCGCGGCGGAGCGGCGCGAGCAGCTCGAGGGGATCGGGCGCGGTGATCTGTGCGCCGGACCACCTGCGGGTCGTATCGGTGTACGGTGCGAGGTACCGCAGCGCGGCGCGCAGGCCGCCACCCGCCGAAGGCTCGTGATGCCAGAGGTCGACGCCGGCCCATCGGGCGAGCTCGGCGAGACGCGTGAAGGCTTCGAGATTGAACTCGCTGTAGCTCAGTGAGCGAGTGCGTTCCAGCTCCCTCGGCTGACGCCCATCGGGCAGGATCTGCTCCTCGATGCGCCTCGTCGACTGGCCCTGGATCGTCTCACGTGCCAGTGCCGTGTCCCCGATGAAGTAGGCGAGCGCGACGACCTGAACGTCGTACCAGGTGCCGTGGTTGTTGCTCGCCTTTGCCTCCTCTTGTCCCTGCGGGCTCGTGCGCATCCATCGCAGGAACTCGCTCGCCCAGGCTCGCATCGCGCGATCGTCGTTCGCCGTCCACGTGCTCGATCCATGCAGCAGAGCTACCGCGTCGACGATCGACGAGAGCTCCCGTGTGTCGATCAGTCCGATCCCGCGCCCTTCGGTGATGCCGGGGATCGCCTGCCCGAAGCGCAGGTTGGGGTTCATCCGCGTGGCGCTGTCGACGAACCACGTTCTGAGGAGCATCGCCGCTCGCCTCGCGAACGCCTCGTCGTCGCTCAGGTAGTACGCCAGTGCAAGCGTGGAGGCCGCCGAGGCCATCCGCTGGAAGCTCGGGCTGTTCGACGCCTCGCCGCGGCTCCCGGGATTCACCTGGCCGTCGCGACGGATGTAGGGCAATCCATCTGGCTTCGCAGGGTCGGGCCACCAATAGGGGCCGAAGCTCATGTAGTCATGCGGGTCGCCGCTCGGGGCGAGCCGCTTCTTGTCGGTCACCGCCCAGGGGCCTGCGCCGAGCGCGGTGCGCGCGTCGGACAGAAGGCGTGCGTACGCGACGGCGAGCGCGGTGTCACCCTTCTGCAGCCGCGCCTTCGTCGATGCCAGCTCCGATGCGCGCAACAGGAAGACGCGAGGTGCGGTCCGTTGCGCGCCGAGCGGTGAGGTGAACGCCGCCGTGCACGCGAGCGCGAGCGCGGCGGATCGTGCGATGTGCACGGCCCGTGATCGTGTCATCGTTCTCGGTGCGGATCCGTCGGTGCGAGGAACACGCGGGCCGCCAGCATCGACGGCCCGCGCGGCGACCCCGGTCAGTACCCCGGGTTCTGGGCCAGTCCTGGATTCAGGTCGAGCTCACGCTGTGGGATCGCGAGCCAGATCTTGCTCGGCTTCCACCCCACCTTCGACACCGGATCGGCTCCGACGACGCTCTCGTACAGTCCCCAACGCTTCAGATCGAAGAGACGCTTTGACTCGAACGCGAGCTCCCAGCTTCGCTCCTGACGGACGGAGTCGCGGAACTGCGCCTGGGTCAGGCCGGTGAGCGCCGGCATCCCCGCGCGCGTGCGCACCTGATTGATCGCTGCATAGGCGCTCGCCGGACCGTTCGCCTCGTTCTCGGCTTCCGCGTACAGCAGCAGCGTCTCGGCGTAGCGATATACCGGCCAGTTCAGATCGGAGCGGCCACTGTTGAGGGTGATCGACTGGCCGCCGTTGTCGTAGAACTTTCCGTAGTACGGCAGCGGCTTGGAGAACAGCGGCGTCTTGTCTCCGAATCCCTTCACCGTGCCGCGCGTGTCGTAGTAGTACGTCGTCGAGCCGACGGTGACGTCGGTCAGGAAGGTCGGCTTCTTTCGCTTGTCAGTGTCGACGTACGTGGCCATGAACTCCGGCGTCGTGCACCAGTAGTTGATCCCGCCTTCGGCCCCGATGCCCGTCGGGCGCGACTGGCTCGTGAACAGGTTGCGAGTCAGTCCCTGGAACTGGATCGAGTACACGTGCTCGGGGCCGTTCTTGTTGTTCACCAACCAGAGGTCCGCGAAGTTCGGTACCAGCGAGTACGCCTTGCTGTCGATCACGGCCTTCGCCGCCGCTGCGGCCTGTGCCCACTTGGGCTGCTTGAGGATCGACCCCGACATGTTGGCGTAGACGTCGGCGAGCATCGTCTGCGCCGCGCCACGTGTGGGACGCCCATCGTCGGGCGTTGCGGAATCGGGCCACTTCACCGGCAGCAGCTTCGCCGCTTCCTCGAGATCCGCGGCAATGGAGGTGTACACCTCCAGCATCGGCGCTCGCTTCACGTCGCCCGCGAGGGCGAAGTCGGTGATCGGCTCCTTCATGAGTGGCACGTCACCCCATACGCGCGTCGCGTTGAAGTGATTGAGCGCCCGGTGGAACTTGGCCGCGCCGAGATAGCGGTCTCTCACCGCCTGTGACACACCCTGCATCTCGGGAATGCGCGCGATCATCAGGTTGGCCTGCCCGATGGCGCCGTACATCTGTGCCCACGTGCGCCAGAGCCACTCGTTGTCCGCCGTGTTCACGTAGCGGTCGACCTCGTACTTCGAGCCGCTGGTCGCGTTGATCAGGATGGTCTGCTCATTCGGGACCTCCGAGATCATCGGCCAGCCTCGAATGTAGTACGCCTGGTTGGAGCCCCCAGTGTACCAGTTGTCGATGCCGCCGAGCGCGATCTTGAGATCGTTCTCGGTGCTGGGAAATGTTGCCGGAGTGAGAAAGTCTTCCGGCGTCTCGGTCAAATAGGAGCTGCATCCGCACAGAGCCACCGTCGCAGCGGCCGTGGCCGCAAGTCGTCTGAGAGTCATGGTCATGCTCCTAGAATCCCAGGTTGAGGCCGAGGGTGAAGGTCCGGACGCCCGGATAGCTCGAATCGTCCCAGCCAAGCTCGAGATCGCTCGCGCCGCGGGAGCTCGCTTCGGGATCGTACCAGCTGTACTTCGTCCAGGTGACGAGATTCTGCCCGCTGGCGTACAGCCGCAGGCCGCTCAGATTGGCGCGCGACGTGAGCCGCTGAGGCACGTCCCAACCGAACGTGACGTTCTGGAGCCGGACGAAGGAGCCGTCCTCCACCCACCGCGAGGACATCGAGCCGAACGGACCGATCCCGATCCCGGTCATCTCGTTCGTCGGATTCGTCGGCGACCAGTAATTGAGCGTGCTCCGGATCGTGTTCACGTTGTCGCCCGGTGTCTCCATCCCCTGTCGATTCAGGTTCACCACCTTGTTGCCCTGCACCCCGCGCAGGAGGTAGCTCAGCGACACCGCGCGATACTGGACCGTCCCGGTCTGGCCGAACGTGTACTTGGGCTGCGCGTTGCCGAGGATCGTGCGATCGTTCGGGTCGATCTTTCCGTCGCCGTTGATGTCCAGCAGCTTCATCCCGCCGAGCCGTGCGTCCGACTGGCCGCTGGCCGCGACCTCCGCGGCGGTCTGGAAGATCCCATTCCAGACGTAGCCGTAGAAGTTGCCGAGCGGCTCGCCCACCCGGACGATGGCCGCGGGCCGGAAGTTCGGCAGCGAGCCGTTGACGCCGTCGGGATAGAACTCCTTGTCGCCCCCGAGATCGAGCACCTTGCTCCGGTTGAACGACAGGTTGCCTCCGAGCCGCACGTCGAACTGGCCCACGGTGTTTCGCGTATCGAGCCCGAACTCCATCCCCTTGTTCTCGACTGAGCCTATGTTGGTCACGTACTGCTCGTAGCCCGTGTAGAAGGGCACCTGCTTATTGTAGAGCAGGTCCGTCGTCTTCTTGTGGTAGGCGTCGAAGGTCAGGCTGATCCGGTTGTCGACGAGGCCCATGTCGAAGCCGAGATCACGCTGCGAGGAAGTCTCCCAGCGCAGATTCGGGTTCGAGTTGCGGCTCGGCGTGGCGCCGTTGGTGAACCGCGTCTTCCCGATGACGTACGGCGAGCCGACGTTCCAGGAAGCGAGCGACTGGTAGGCGCTGATTGCCTCGCTCCCCGTTCTGCCCCACCCACCGCGCAGCTTCAACTCCGACACGACCGGGAGCATCCGCTTGAACGCCTCCTCATCGCTCACGCGCCACGCCAGCGCGAACGAGGGGAAGTAGGCCCACTTGTTGTTCTCGGCGAACTTCGACGCGCCGTCGGCGCGGAAGGTCGCCGTCGCGAGGTACTTGCCCGCGTAGCCGTAGTTGAGGCGCGTCGGGAACGAGAGGATTCGGTCGCGCGACGAGCTGGATCCGCCGGTGACGAGCTCCGCGAGGTTGAGTCGCCGATAGCCGAGTGCATCGGTCGCGAAGCCCGTGCCGGTCTCGTTGCTGCCCGAGCGCCTCGTCTCCTGCGCCGTGACGCCCACCAGCGCGGTGACATCGTGCTGTCCGATCGAGTGGCGGCCCGTGATCGTGTTCTCGAACAGCGCGGTCTGGTTGTCGTTGTTGCTGATCGTCGCCTGGCCCTGACCGAGGAACTGGCGCAGCAGGCGTGAGTTGTAGCCCTGCCCCAGGATCCCGCGCGACGTGTAGGAGGCACTCGAGCGGAACTCCACGCCCTTCGCCAGCTCGATCGCGGCGAACAGGTTGCCGAGCAGGTAGTTCGTCGTGGTGCGATCCTCGCGCAGGTTCGCGATCGCCAGCGGATTGTCCATCGTTTGTCCCGGAAGCAGCGGCCCGCTGTAGCCGCCGTCAGCGGTGTACACCGGGATGGTCGGCGCGAAGCGAAGCGCCATCATCGTGATCGGGCCCCCGGCCGAGCCGTAGCCGTCGTTGACGCGCACGTCCTTCTCGACCGATCGGCTGTAGGTGAGGCGCGTACCGGCTTTCACGCGGCGTCCGAGCGTCTGATCGAGGTTGAAGCGCGCCGACCCGCGATTGAACAGCGAGTTGGTGACGATGCCATCCTGCCTGAACAGCGAGGCGCCGGCCATCAGACTCGTCCCGCCCGTGGTACCGCTGAGTCGGATCTCGTGGTCCTGAATCGGCGCAGTGCGATACGTCTCGTTCTGCCAGTCGGTCGTCGGCAGGCTGGCGGTCGTGTCGAAGGTCACGCTCTTGTCGCGATTCGGGTTGCGCATGAACATCCGCGCGAACTCGTCGGCCGTGAGCAGCTCGATGTGCTTGGTGGCATTCTGGACGCCGGTGTACGCCGAATATTCGAAGCGCATCTCTCCCGGGCGCCCGCGCTGCGTGGTCACCAGGATCACCCCATTGGCCGCACGCGCACCGTAGATCGCTGTGGCCGACGCGTCCTTCAGCACGTCGACGGACTCGATGTCGTTCGGGTTGATCTGATTCAGATCGGCGCCGATCACGCCGTCCACGACGACGAGGGGCTCGTTGCTGCCCTGGAGCGAGTTGCCACCGCGAATGCGGATGCGCAGCTGCGCGCCCGGCTGCGCGTTCGTCGTCTGGACCTGTACACCCGATACGAGTCCCGCGATCGCCTGATCGACGCGCGGCACCGGCATCGTCGCGATCTCGGCGGCGGAGACCGAGGCCACGGAGCCAGTGACGTCACGCCGGGCCTGCGTGCCATACCCGGTCGCCACGACGCGCTCGAGCACCAGGACCGCGGCGTTCAGGTCGAAGTTCGCTTCGGCTGCCGTTCCAGCGGCCACCACCACCTGCTGCTCACGGGCCGCAAACCCGAGTCGATTCGCACGCACGGTGTACGTGCCCGGCGGGACACCGGAGATCGTGTAGCGGCCGTCCCGGCGGGTCAGCGCGCCCTGGCGGGTCCCCGTGATCGTCACGGTTACCGCCTCCAGCGGCGCACCGGCCTGCGAGCGCACCGTTCCCTGCACACTGCCGTTCGGAGTCTGCCCGTGAGCGTATTCTGTCGTGCCGAACGACAAAATGACGCCGAGGAGAACCACTGCCCCTGATCGCATGTCCGACGCTCCTGAAGGGTGATGGTCGTGCAGGGATGAGTCGTCACTCCGGTCAGGCAACCGGCCGGAGTGAGGACTCGCGGACCACGAGGTCCGCCGAGAATGCGAGGCGCACTGGCGAATGTCGCTCGCCTTGAGCAAGCTGCTGCTCCAGCAGTCGGGCGGCCGATTCGCCAAACTGGCGCAGCGGCATCGCCATCGTCGTGAGCGATGGCTGCATGAGTTTGGTGATCGGCACGTCGTCGAAACCCACGAGCGCGAAGTCGTCGGGCACGCGCGCTCCGGCGTCGCGGATCGCGCTCATCGCGCCGACCGCCATCATGTCGTTGGCGGAGAACACCGCGTCAGGCCGCCGACGCAGGGCGAGCAAACGGCGCATCGCCTCACGCCCACTCTCGTAGCGGAAGTTCCCTTCGACGACGAGCTTGGGGTCGAAGGCCTGGCCGCAGTCACCGAGCGCGCGACGATAGCCCTCGAAGCGCTGGGCACGACCGTAGGTCGCGCTGCCGGCGCCGGACGAAGGTCCCGCGATCATGGCGATGCGCCGGCAGCCACGCTCGGCGAGATGCATCGTCGCGGTGTAGGCGCCGCGCTCCGAATCGACGAGCAGGGTGCTGACCTGCGCGATCGCGTAATCGCGCTCGATGACGATGACCGGTACGCGCGGTCGCTGCTTCACGAATGCGCGCAATGCGCCTTCGGGGACGCTGTCACCGACGACGATGAGCCCGAGCACCTGCCCTTCGACGAGCATGCGCAGGTTCGTCTCGCCGAGATCGTGACGATGATCGGAGTCGCAGAGCGAGAGGGCGCGCCCGGCGGCGTGGAGGGCGTGGCTGAGGCTCCGGACGATCTGGGTGAAGAACGGATTGGTGAGGTCGGAGACGATGACGCCGACGGCGTGTCCCTCCTGCTTCTTGAGGCCGCGGGCGAACTGGTTGGGGTGGTACCCCATCTCCTCGACGGCACGCTGGACGTGGTCGCGGGTGGAGTCCTTGACCCATGCGGCGCCGTTGACGACGGCGGAGACCGTGGCGATTGAAACGTTACAGCGCTTGGCGATGTCGTGCAGGGTGACGTGACGCATGCGCGTGGGGAGGGCGGTCGCGAAGGACGAACGGAATTGCTCTGAAACGTTTAACTGAAACGCACCGCGTCGATGGAGCAGACAACGAAATCGTCGCGCGCCCGCCAGGCCATGTTAGGACCGGCGGGCGCGCGACGACTCTACTCTCCAACGTTTCAGTTCGCAATATCGACGATCGTGCGCCCTGGAACGGATGCTCAGCGTGAGCGTCCGCTCAGCGTTCGCGCGTCGCCATCTCCGCCTTCGCCGACGACTCAGCGCGAGCGACGAACCGCGCGGATCCTCACGTTCCGGACCCACACATCGTCGCCGTGATCCTGCAGGACGATGTGACCCGTCCGACGCTGCGCGTACCACGGCATCGAGCGAAACTTGCTCGCCGCGAGCGCCGAGTCGAGCGCGCGCGACCCGAGCTCGTACTCCACCACCTTCACGCCGTTGAGCCAGTGCTCGCCATGCGAGCCGACGAACACGATGGCGGAATGGTTCCACTCACCGATGGGCTTCAGCTGCTTGCGATCGCTCGGCGTGATCAGGTCATACAGCGCACCCGAGCGATGGGTGGGCAACTTTCCATCCGAGTGGCGATCGTCGTCGATCATCTGGTACTCGAAGCCGATCGCCGAATGCGACGCGCCTGACGTCCCAGTGGAGGGTCGCAGCACGTTCGACGGCTGTCCGCCGGAGAGCTCCTCCGAGACGTTGTACTTCAAACCGCTGTTCCCCGCCGCCGACATCTTCCAGTCCCACGCCAGCTCGAAGTCGCCGAACGTGGCCACGGTCATGAGATCTCCGCCGGGAGGGCGCCGGCCCTCCGGACCCGTCGGCACCTTCGCGGTCGCGACCTTCCTGATCGCGCCGTCCTCCACGACCCAATGCCCCGCCGGGATCCCCGGGTAGCCGAGCCCACGCCAGCCGGCGAGCGTGCGACCGTCGAAGAGTAACTGCCAGCCGGCTCGCCGCTCCGCCGCCGTGAGCTCGTTCGGCGTCGCGCTCGAGGTCACGCTCTCGACGCCGTTCCCCACGGCGCTCGACCGGCAGCCGGCCAGCACGGACGCCCCGAGGATGCCGATCCCGATCACCGCACGCGATCCGCGCACGCATCTCATGGCGAAACTCCTGCTCGTCATCGGTGCACTCCTGCGCTGACTGGAGAATGGTGCGTCGACTATCGGTTCATCGGCACTGAAGCACCTGACAGCCGGAAGAACGGAAGAACTCAAGACTGCGCGCCGGTCTCAACGCGAGAACGACGCGTAGTACTTCCCGATGTCCTCGGCCGTCGCCGTGCCGTCGATGATGACCACCTCGTGGCGGAAGGTGACCGAGGTCTTCGGCGCCAGCTTGTAGTTGGTCGCTTCGGCCTTCCCGTTCGTGAGTGACTTCTGACCGAGCGGGTTTGCGGCGAACAAGCCGTAGCCGCGGGCGTGCCAGTAGGTCGGGTAGCCCCAGTTCTTCGGGTGGTCGAGGATCGCGAGGGTGACGGGTGCACCGTTGACGTCACCGTGCAGCATGGTCCACTTGCCGCGCGTGCCCCATACGGCGTCGCCCTCCTTTCCTTCCGATGACAGGTAGTGGCCGTGCACGCCCGCGGTGTCCAGCTTCGCGACCGGCGTGACGTTGCCGCTCGCGTCGGTGAACTTCTCGGGCTGCAGCGATGGATGCTCGAGCTGCCGCGCGACGCGGATGGCGATCACCCCTTCCTTGTTGTCGGTGAACGCCACCTCGCGATCGAGCGCGGTGAGCGTCGTAATGCGGTCGATCGTGCGCGCACCGGTCGAGGCACGGAACACGTACCGCGTCTCCTCCCTCAGCAGCGGCGTGTTGTCGGGTGCAACCCATTCCTCGGTGGTTTCGAGCACGCCCTCGCCTACCCCGCTCTTTACCGAACGAACCGAGCGATGGGCGATCGTGCCGTACTTGGACGCCTGCG
>DATFOL010000602.1:0-7153 GCA_035265545.1 Gemmatimonadaceae bacterium
GAGGCCTACGAGGGCGACGACGCCGATCATGGAACGACTCTCGATGCGAGGTGGGACTGCGCGATCGCTGCCAACAGCGGTCCGACACCCTACGTCGCGATTTGGTTGGGAGGTTTCTTTCGTCCCGTTCTCGTCGCGGCCGACGTCGGATCGTGCTCTACAAGTGTAGAACTACACCTGTAGAGCAGAGACGTCAACACCACATGCCTTCTAATGATGCCTGTGTTCGGTAGGTGGGGCTGGCGAAACGGACGCGCTGTCCGACGTCTGATCGCTCGGAAGGTCCGACAGGTGCTCCTGGACGACCACCCATCGTCCGCCCTGTCGTTGAAAGACGACCGTGAGCGCGCCGGCGATCGTGTGGGGCTGGCCGGCCGGCGTCCGATGCGGCACGTGGTAGGTCGCCGTCGCCACGGCGGCGTCGCGCGCGAGGACGTCGATCCGCATCTGGTCCCACTTCCATTGCGGGCCACGCATGTTCTGTCCGACGTACTGCCAGAACGCACGGATCCCCGCCTCGAGCGAGTCGCGGGAGAGCGACACTCGGCCACCGCTCGCCGACACCACGTTGCCCGCGGGTGGATAGAGGCTCATCATGCGCGCGACGGCGTCGCCCGGTTTGGACAGATCGTATGCCGATACGATCAGGCCTCGCAGCGTGTCCGCGATCGCGGACTTCTCGGTGCTGGACAGGGGCGCGTCGGCCGGTCGTGCGCATGCGACGATCACCGCCGCGCCGAACAGAGCGAGCGTAACGCGAGCAGGACGACGAGTCGACGAAGTCATGGCGGAGTGGCGTGGCGGAAGCGGCTCGACGGGAGCGGCTCCAGTACCGCGCCGAACAAGTCGCGTTCCATTCCCGGGCCGCGCGTGGCGACGAGCATCGCTCGACTCTGTCCGAGTTCGGGGACAACGAGTGTCATCGGCGAGGGACACCACCTGTCCGCGAGTCGCGTTTCGCGGGGGCGAGCGCTGGCGTATCCCGTGCATTGCGCGCACGTGCACGGAACACGCGTGCAGCGATGCAGTCTCGCGGGTGCAGTCTCGCGTTCTCACCAGGTGGTCCACATGCGGACAGACGTGAAAGTCGCGACGCTCTCGCTCGCCGTCGTCCTCGGCGCATGCAACGCGCGTCAGGAGCAGGCGACCGGGCTGTCGGAGGACCTGAAGAAAGACCTCGCGGTCGCCTCGGCCGCCAGCGATCTGGCGACCGCGCCGAAGAGCTACCAGCGCGCGCGATTCGTGTCGGAGGTCGAGATGTCGTCTCGCACGAAGCTTCCGGCGCCGAAGCTGGTGGCGTCCAAGCGTCGCACGAAGCCGGTGCGCCGGCCCGTGCCGGTCGAGCGGCCGCCGGCGAACGACGTCGTCGAGGATCCGAAGGTCGCCGCCAACGAGGAGCTCGCGCCGGCATCAGCGGCCATTCCGGCCGCGACGAGCACGTCCGAGCCGGTGGTGATCGTCCAGCAGCCGACGACGGAGACGGCGCCCGATCCGGCGCCCGTCAACCCCGGGCGCGGAGACGATGGTCGCAGCGTCGGCGAGGGGGGCATTGGTGAGCGCCGCGGCGGCGGCGGCCTCGGTGGGATGCTCGGCGGCATCATCGGCGCCGTCGTCATCCGCGGTGGGCATGGCGGCGTGGACAAGTGCGACCCGCGCAGGGACGGCCGCCGAGGTGGCATACTGGTCCAGCGACCCGACTTCGGCATGCCATCGCCGGTCGGTCGACCCACTTTCCCCTCGATGTAGTCGCCACTCTGGACACCATGAAGGTGCGTGGTCACAATCCACGCACCTTCGACTTTCGGTGCCCAGATGACAGAGCCGACCAACCTCGGACGGCGCGAGTTCGTGAAGTGGAGCGCGGCCGGCGTGATCGCCGGCCGCGTCGTCGTGCAGGCTCCCGGAATCCGCCGCGACGACCGTATCCGTGGGGCGAATGAGCGTGTCGTCGTCGCGCTCATCGGCGCGGGCCGGCAGGGAGTGAGCGATCTCGGCAACGCGATCAAGCAGCCCGACACCGAGGTCGCCGCGGTGTGTGACGTCTACGCGCCGAACCTCGCCAACGGTCTTCAGGCCGCGCCCGGCGCCAAGTCGTACACCGACTTCCGGCGCGTCCTCGAGCGCAACGACATCGACGCCGTCATCATCGCTACCCCCGACCACTGGCATCCGCTGCAGACCGTCCTCGCCTGCGAGGCAGGGAAGGACGTCTACGTGGAGAAGCCGATCAGCGTCAGCATCGCCGAGGGGCGCAGGATGGTCGACGCGGCGCGTCGTTACAAACGCGTCGTGCAGACCGGCACCCAGCAGCGCTCGGGCAAGCACTTTCAGCAGGCGGCGGAACTGGTGAAAGCGGGGCGCATCGGCGCCGTGACCCAGGTGCGAACCTGGAACTTCGGCAACGAGTCGCCCGACGGCATCGGCAATCCACCGGACAGCGCGCCACCGCCGGAGCTCGACTGGGACCTCTGGCTCGGGCCGGCGACCAAGCGACCGTTCAATCCGAATCGGTTCGGCGTGTTCCCGGATCGGTGGTCGAGCTTCCGCTGGTTCTGGGACTACGCCGGCGGGATGATGACCGACTGGGGCGTGCACTGGCTGGACATCGTGCAGCTCGTGATGAACGTGGACTCGCCGCGGTTCGTCAGCACGAGCGGGGGAAAGTTCGTGCTCAGGGACAATCGTGAGACGCCCGACACCATCCTGGCGACGTTCCAGTACCCGGGATTCATCTGCACCTACGAGAACCGCGTCACGAACGCCGCACCGCTGAGTGGCAAGACGAACGGGATGCTCTTCCACGGCACCGACGGTACGTTGTTCGTCGACCGCCAGGGTCTCGAGATCTTCCCCGAGACGCGGAAAGCAGGCGAGACGGCGGTCAATCGCACGGAAGGGCTCAAGGTCGAGAACTCGAACCAGCATCACCTCGACCACATGAAGGATTTCATCGAGTGCGTTCGCTCGAGGAAGACGCCGATCGCCGACATCGAGACGGGGCATCGCTCCACCACCACCGCATTGCTCGGCAACATCGCGTACCGTACGGGACACCGGATCGAGTGGGACGGCGCGCGCGAGCGCATCATTGGTGACGGGACCGCCTCGGCGCACTTGATGCGCGACTACCGGCGGCCGTGGAAGCTCTGAGAGACGGGACACACCTCACTCGCGCCTTTCGATCGCGCAACTACCGTCTCTTCTTCAGCGGTCAGAGCGTATCACTCGTCGGCACGTGGATCACTCGCGTCGCGACGAGCTGGCTCGTCTATCGACTCACGGGCTCGGTGCTGCTGCTCGGGATCGTCGGCTTCTGCGGCCAGATCCCGACACTGCTGCTCGCGCCGTTCGCGGGAGTGCTGGTCGATCGGTGGGATCGGCACCGGATCCTCGTCGTCACGCAGGCATTCTCGCTCGCGCAGTCGGCCGCGCTGGCCCTGCTGACGCTCGGCGGTGTGATCACGGTGACGCACGTCCTGCTCCTTCAATTGATGCAGGGGGTCATCAACGCGTTCGACACGCCGGCGCGACAGGCGTTCGTCAGCGAGATGGTGGAGGACCGCGCCGATCTGCCCAACGCGATCGCGCTCAACTCCTCCATGGTCAACGGCAGCCGCATCCTCGGCCCGTCGATTGGCGGGGTCGTGATCGCTGCCGTCGGGGAGGGATGGTGCTTCGCGCTCGACGCGCTGTCGTACGTCGCCGTCATCGCCTCACTGCTCGCCATGCGACTCACGCCTCGGCCGCGCGCGGTTCGCACCACGGGAATGCGCGAGGAGCTCGCGACCGGCTTCCGCTACGTCACCGGCTTCGTACCTGTTCGATCGGCACTGCTCCTGCTCTCGCTCGTGAGCATCATGGGGATGCCGTACACCGTGCTGATGCCGGCCGTCTCGGCGAACGTGCTGCACGGCGGGCCGCACACGTTGGGCTTCCTCATGACGGCGTCCGGTGTCGGAGCGCTCGGCGGCGCACTGTATCTGGCGTCCCGACGCTCCGTGCTGGGGCTGGGTCGCGCGATGGCGGTCGCGTCGGCGGCGTTCGGCGCGGGACTCGTGGCGTTCTCCCTCTCGCGAACCCTCTGGCTCTCGCTCGTGCTGCTCCCGGTCGTGGGGGCCGGGATGATGATCACCATGGCGGCGACCAACACCATCATCCAGACGATCGTACGCGAGGAGCTGCGTGGCCGGGTGATGGCGTTCTACACGATGGCGTTTCTGGGCACTGCACCGATCGGCAGCCTGATCGCCGGCCTCGCGGCAGATCGGATCGGACCACAGCGCACGATCCTGCTCGGCGGTGTGTCCTGCATCGCCGCCGGAGTCTGGTTCGCCATGCGGCTGCCGCGCCTGCGTGAGCTCGTGCGGCCCATCTACGTCGAGCGCCGCATACTCGCGGCGGCCCAGGTCGATGGTACCACGAAGGCGCTCTGACCGGCGCCCCTGACGAAGACACTGGAGTGCCAGTCGGGAGGACTGATCGCGTCGCGTGATCCTCCGACCGGCCCCTCAGGGCACTAGACTGCCGCCGTCGCGACTCGCTCGCACGAATCGGCGCAACGCCGGCACACCTCTGCGCAGGCCCGCATCACGTCGTCGTCGGACAGGCGATCGCAATCGTCCGCGCAGCGGCGGCAGATCGCCGCCGCCACCGCGCAGATGCGCTCGTGCTCGTCCGAGCCGCGCAGCATGAAGTCGGCGTTCGTGCGGCAGATCGTTGCGCAGTCCTGGAGCAGCACGACGAGCGCTTCCTCCGCGTGCTCGCCGCCCTGCTCGAGGCAGTACGGTATCGTGGAGAGGCAGACCTCGTTGCACCGCACGCACTCGTCGATGCACTGGCGGATGACGGGAGCGATGAAGTTGAGCGCGGTTCTCGGCATCAGCGTTCCTCCGGAATCGAGGCCGTGATCTGATCGGGGGGGCGCTCTGCATGGATGAGAGCGGTTCCTGCGTTGAGCGAAGGGCTGCATGGCGCATGCCTTTCGGGGCTGCCGGGGCCTGCTCGCGCCTATGGCCCCGCGGCGAAGCACCCGCCGCTTCCGGGTGCAACACCCGACCTTCGCTGCGCGTCTTCACAGTGACAGCAGACCATGAGACAGTGGGCGACATGCATGCGCCGAAGCGGCGGGAGAAATGCGAGTTACCAGTCGACGCTGATGTAGTTTCGAGGTGGCGTGCATCGACGCGGGTTCAGGTGCTTCAACGGCGTCGACGCGAGTGTCCGAGCGCCGAAACCGGGTGGAGGAGCCAGCGAGCAAAGGGCCGTGCGCCAGCGCGCACGGCCCTCGGTCGATCGGTGGTGTCCTGGTGGTTCGCCTGAGAATGATCGCTGCTACTGGTCCTTCTCCACGCGGATGCGCTGGTCCGAGGTCGCGCGCGGCGCACTGCTGCTACTGCCGCTGCTCGTGGAGGACCCGCTCGCACCGGCGCCACTCGTGCTGCTGCCCGAGGTGCCCGAGGTGCCCGAGGTGCCGCTCGCGCCGCTGGCGGTTCCTGCGGTGTCCTAGGCGCTAGAGCTACCGGAGGCGCCGCCTGCCGTGCCACTCGCGCCGCCCGGCGCGCCGGTGGCCCCGCTCGTGGACGGACGATTGAGATCGACTTCGCCACTGGAGGTCCCCGTCGACGCGGCGCCCGTCGATGCGTTGCCGGTCGACGGCACGCAGTTCGAGGACGCGGTTCCGGTATCCGAGGTTGCGCCCGACGTCGTGCCCATGCCGCTCGTGCTCGCCCCGCTCGTGCTGCTGGTGGTTCCCGCCGCTCCCGTGCCCGCGCTCATTCCGCCGGTCGTGCCAGCTGCGCCGCTGGTGCTGCCGCTCGGCGACCGTGTCGTGGTGTCCGCGCCGGTGCCGTTCGCGCCATTCGTCGTGTTCAGCCCGGTGAACCGCTGATCGGGATTGGTCGCCGTGTTGTTCCCGCCTGTTGCGGCGCCACCCGCGCCCGTTCCGCTCGCGCTGGTGCTGGTGCCCGCGCCCGACGTGGACCCGGACGTCGTCCCCGCGCTCGACCCCATGGTCGTCGAGGACGAGTAGCCGGTGGCACCAGAGCCCGACGTCGACGCGCCGGCCCGCATCATTCCCGGCGGACAGGGATTCATGCTCCCGCCAGCCGTGTTCTGCTGCGCGGCGGCGGACGCAGTGAATGCTGCGCTCAGGACGAGGGTGATTCCCGCCGTTCGACATCGGACGAGGTGGTGTCGTTCAATGATTGCCGTATGCATCGCTTGCCTCCGCTTTCATGCCCTGCTTCGCACCCCCGCGGGCTCGTGAACGGGTGGGGCGCGCCGCCGCTGACATGCTTGAATGCCGCGATCGAGTCAGCGCCCCGCACGACGGTAATCGTCGAGGGCAACGTGAGGCGCGCAATGCGCGTGCCCTCGACGCACCGACGCGCACGCCGCGCCGCTGTGTTGATGCCGCGCACAGTGCGTGCAGTAGCGTGCGGTGCCGGTGCCGCGCCGGTCGAGGCAGCGGTGACGCGGCCCGTGTTTCGCATTGATGAACCGGTCATCCTCCGACGGCTACACATGATGAGACTGCTCCGTGTGTCGATCACCATTGCGACCTCGTTGGTGCTGCTCGCCGCGTGCGAGGAGAGGACTCGCACAAAGACCGCGGCGGCCCGCCAGCCGGACTCCTCGCTCGCGCGCGATCTCGAGATCGCCGTCGGCAAGGACACCACGGCGCCCGCGTCCGAGGGGCGCGACACTCGCGCCGTCACGGAGTCGCCGGGTATGCTCGACTCCTCGAAGTCGTCTACAGACTCTTCGAAGTCGTCCACGGATGAGGGAGCGACGCGCAACGTGTCAGATGTGTCGTCTTCGCCCGCCTCTTCCACGCCCTCCGCGGAAGGCTACATCGGACCATCGTGTGCATCGCCCGCTCGCGATGATCAGCAGCGCTGCTTGCTGGGCTATCTCGCGCGCTCGGACGCCCAGCTCGATCGCAACTATCAGGCGCTCATCCGCAACCTGAAGTCAGAAGCAGGCACATCTCCGAACGCGTCGGAGCCGGCTTCGGTGCAGCGCCTGCGCGCGGCGCAACGCTCGTGGCTCGTCTATCGCGACGACGAATGCCGGAAGAGGACGCGGCCACGCGAGGGACCGCTGTGGGCGCCGATACGTGCCCAGTGCCTGGCCGAGTACTCCGCGCTGCGCT
>DATFOL010000603.1:0-6455 GCA_035265545.1 Gemmatimonadaceae bacterium
CGCTCAGGGCGACGTCCACCCCGACGCCGCGGGCTTGCCGCTCATGTGACGCAGCAGCTGACTCACGGTCTGCTTGAGGTCGCGCCGATGCACGACCTGATCGAGCATGCCGTGGTCGAGCAGGAACTCGGCGGTCTGGAAGCCCTCTGGGAGATCCTGACCGAGCGTCTGCTTGATCACGCGCGGACCGGCGAAGCCGATCACCGCCCCAGGCTCGGCGAGGATGGCGTCACCGAGCATCGCGTAGCTCGCGCTCACTCCGCCCGTCGTGGGATTGGTGAGGATCGCGATGTAGGGGATTCTTCGTTCGGCGAGCTGGGCGAGCATCGCGCTCACCTTGGCCATCTGCATCAGCGAGAGCACGCCCTCCTGCATGCGTGCTCCACCCGAGGCACAGATGACGATGAGCGGATGCTTTCGCTCGAGCGAGCGCTGCCCGAGACGCGCGATCTTCTCACCCACCACCGAGCCCATCGAGCCGCCCATGAAGGCGAAGTCCATGACTCCGAGGCTCACGGGTAGGTCGGCGATCGTCCCTCCGGCAGCGAGCAACGCGTCGCCGTCGCCGGCATTCGTGGTCGCCTTCTTGAGTCGCGCGGGATACTCCGGAAAAGAGAGCGGATCCGTCGAGCGGATGTCGAGCTCGAGTTCCTCGATGCTGCCGTCGTCGAGAAGCAGGCTGCAGTATTCGTTCGCCCGATAGCGGCGGTGATAGTCGCAGTTCGGGCAGACGTTGAAGTTGCGGACGAACTTCTCACGGATGTCCGTGTGCCCGCACGCCTCGCACTTCTCCCAGACGTCCGGCGGAATCTCCAACCGCTCCCGTCGAGGCTGCCGCGGCTTCTTCTCCTTACGGAACCAGGCCATACGGGTCAATGTGACCGGGGTCACCGGAGGGGGCAAGGGATTGACGAGTCCGCGACACGGGGGCTCGAGATGCTAGACCGCGAAGGCGCCGGTGCGGCCGCCGCGACCTTCGGCGGAGATGCGGACGAGAATGCCGACCGCCAGCCAGCTGGCGAGCATGAAGCTGCCCCCGTAGCTGAAGAAGGGGAGCGGAATGCCGGTGATGGGCATGAGGTTCAGCGTCATACCGACGTTGACGAGCACGTGCACGAACCAGCTCGCCAGCAGCCCGAACGCCACGAGACTGCTGAAGGAGTCGTTCGCGCGCTCGGCGATCTTCGTCACGCGGAGGAAGAGCAGCAGAAAGAGAGTGAACGCGAGCAGCACGCCGATGAACCCCAGCTCCTCCCCCACCACGGCGAAGATGAAGTCAGTGTGCTGCGCGGGCAGAAAGGCGAGTCGTTTTTGAGGGCCCTGCGTGTATCCGCGTCCGAAGAGCCCGCCGGAACCGATCGCGATCTGCGACTGGAGCACGTGGTAGCCAGCCGCGCGCCGGTCGATTTCTGGATTGAGAAACACCAGCAGCCGCTTCTGCTGGTACGGCGCCAGCCGCTCCCAGATGATCGGGGACACGACACCGAACACGACGTTGGTGACGGCGAGGAAGATGCCCTCGTACAGATAGGGTTTGTACCAGAGCACGAGCGCGATGAGGAGCAGAAACCACGCGCCCCACAGCTTCACGCTGAACGCGAGAACGAGGCTCACCACCGGGCTCGCCACGAGCACGAGCAGTGGCCACGAGACTCCGGACCAGAACAGCATCGCGAACGCGAAGCCGACGAAGACGATGCCGGTGCCGAGATCGGGCTGCTTCATGATCAGCGCCCACGGCACGGCGACCACGAGCGCCGGCTTCCACAGCTCGAGCAACGATTTCGGTGGCTCCCTGAACGTCGACAGCACCCTCGCCAGCGCGAGCACCACAGTGATCTTCGCGAGCTCGGAAGGCTGGCCGATTCGGAAGCCGCCGATCGCGAGCCAGCTCTTGGTGCTGGCCGCGGTGCCGGCGCCCTTTCCGATGAAGAGCAGCAGTACGAGCATCGCGATGCTGAGCGCGTATGCCGGCCAGGTGAGCCAGTCGATCAATCGCACCGAGCATCGCGATACGGCGAACGCACCGGCCAGCGCCAGGCAGAACCAGATGATCTGCGTCCTGTAGAGGCGCGCCACACCGGTCGCGATGTCGGTCTGTCCCGCCGAGTAGACGATGGCGATCCCGTAGATCGAGAGCAGCAGCGCCACGATCACGAGCGGCCAATCGATGGGAAACCGCTTCGTCGCCATCAGCCTTCCGTCGTCAGCTCGGACGAGATCGGCGTGACCTTGAGATAGTTGGCGATGATCGCCGACGCGATCGCCGCCGCGCGCGTTCCGTGCCCACCGAACTCGATCATCACCGCGACGACGATCTTCGCGTCGTTCGCGGGAGCGAACCCGACGAACCAGGCGTGATCGAGCTCTTTGCCATTCGCGTCGAAGGTGCCCGTCTGCGCTGTGCCCGTCTTGCCGGCGAGCTGCACACCCTTGATCGCCGAAGCGGACGCAGTGCCTCCGGCCACCACTCCTACCAGCGCGCCGCGGACCTGGTCGAGCTGCTCCGGAGTGAGCTTGATGATCTGCTCACGCTCCGGTTTCCCGCGTACGATCTCCGGCCGGGCCGCCTTCCCATCCGTGGCCAGCGCCGTGTAGAAGCGCGCCATGTTCAGGATGGTCTGGGAGTTGTCGCCCTGACCGATCGCCATGCTGAGCACTACTGACTGGCTCCAGTTGCGACCGTACTTCCGATTGAAGTAATCGATGCTCTCGGGGAAGCGGCCCCGCTTCTCGTCGGGCAGGTCGATTCCTGCCTTGCTCTGGAAGCCGAGGTCGACGCCGCCGGCCACCAGCCGGGCAAGGCCCAGCTTGAGTCCGAGCTGATAGAAGTACACGTCGCACGACTTCGCGATCGCGCCGGAGAGCGCCAGCGTGCCGTGGCCACGCTTGTCCCAGCAGCGGAAATATCGATTGCCGTACTGCATGCCTCCGGTGCACGGGATCGGCATCCGGTCGGCCATCGTGACGGTACCGGTCTCGAGGCCTACCACCGTCGTCGCAAGCTTCCATGTCGAGCCTGGAGGGTACTGTCCCTGCAGCGCTTTGTTGTAGAGCGGACGTCGCGGATCGGTGCGAAGCGAGTCGTAGTACGTGCTCGACACGCCGCCGATGAAGCGATTGTAGTCCGGTGTCGGCGCGCTGTAGAGCGCGAGCACGGCGCCCGTCTTCGGATCGAGCGCGACGGCTCCGCCGATCAGCGAGTCGCCGAAGATGTTGGCGACAAACTTCTGCAGATCGAGATCGATGTTGGTGTAGAGGGGCGGCGCACCCACCGGCAACAGGTCGGGTCGGGCGACGCCCTGCCCGGCCACCACTCGCCCGCGCGCGTCGACCTCGACGAACTGGCTCCCTTCGCGGCCCCGCAGCACGGACTCGTACGCCTTCTCGATCCCCGCCTTCCCGACCTGCTGACCCGCCTTGTAGCCCGCGTCTTCGAACGCAGGCTGCGCGAGCTCGGTCTCGCTGATTTCCCCTGTGTAGCCCACGAATGGTGACACCACGGGACCATCCGGATAGAACCGGCGCGGCGAGCTCTGGATGATCAGCCCGGGGAATTGCGTCCGGTGCTCCTCGAGCACGCTCACCACGTCGAAGGACGCGTCGGGCAGGATCACCGTGGGCCGTGCCGGCGCACGCCGGAAGCGCCGGACGGCCTGCTCGATCTGCGTCGGCGTGATGTTGATCGTCCCGGTCAGTCGCTGGAGGACGGCACGCAGCGTGTCCTCCCGCTGGGCCAGCACCGAGACCGAGTACCCGATCACGTTGTCGGCGATCACCTTGCCGTTTCGATCGTAGACCACGCCGCGCGGCGCCGGCAGCGGGACTTCGCGCAGCCGGTTGGTCTCGGACTGCAACCGGTATTCGGCATGCTCGAGCACCTGCGTGCGGAAGAAACCCGCGCCGAGGAAGATGAGCACGAGCGAGACGATGACGTTCGCGGCAATGCCGCGCCGGCGGATGTCATTCGGATGGAAGCTCATGCGGCTCTGGTCTCCAGCACCGGGCGCAGCGCCATGAGCGCGAGCACACCGGCGACGGCGGTGACGAACGCCGAAAGCGATGACCACACGAGAATTTGCATCAACAGTTCGGCACCCTGCATCCGGCGTTCAACGACGTTCATCACCACTTCGTACACCCACTTCCCCAGAAAGAGGAAGAAGCCGTTCAACAGGACGTGGTCGGCGAAGAACACCGCTTTCAGCTTCGACCAGCTGAAGCCGATCAGGGTCATGGCGAGGGCACCCGCGCCGAAGGCGCCGAGCGCGAGAGAATCGGACGCCAGCCCGACGACGAATCCGATCATCGCGGCGACGCCGGGCCGAACGCGTACCGCGGCCAGCAGCAGAGCGATGATGAGGAAATCTGCCGATGCACGCCAGGCGAGCAACGGACGCAAAGTATAGTGCAGGAATACAAGCACCGAGCACAGAAGCAGGGTGCGGATGGTCGCGCCCCAGTTCATGGACGAACTCCGCCGGTGGTGTCGGGTCGCGCTCGAGCAGCGGAGTCGGCAGGACGGGCGGCGGCAGGCGTCGGCGCCGTTGCACCAGGGATGACGCGCGCACCGGGCACGACCTGGGCGATCGAATCAGCGACCTGCGCCGTGTCGCGGCCAGCAGAGTCACGGTAGACCCGTGCAGCAGCATCGATTGCCGCCCGGCGTGCCGCCGCCTCGGCCGAGGCCGCCTGACGAGCCAGCGAATCGCCCGCCGACACGATACGTCGCGTCGCCGAATCCACCGGACCAATCTCTGCCCAGACATTCGTCAGTCCCGCCGACGCGCGCTGCGGCGTCAACACCATCACCGAGCTGATCTCCGCCGGATTCACCGAAGGACGCAGCAGATACGTCCGCGCCCAGGCTTCGGCTGTCTTGATCTCCCCGAGCACCACGCCGACCGGGATCCCGCGCGGGTAGATGCCCCCCAATCCGGAGCTATACACCACGGCGCCCGGTTTGAGCGTGCTCCGGAAGCGCACGCCACGGAGCTCGAGCAGCCAACGCTCCGAGGCCAGGTACGACGACTGCGGCGTGGTGGCGCCGGTCTTCGCGAGATGCGGCTGCACGATGCCGAACGCGCTGCCGTCGGCCGACATGGCGCTGACCCGGAAATCCGGATGCGCGAAGAGGATGGCGAGGCTCATCGTGGGGTCGACTGTCTGGACGACACCGACGATCCCCTCGGGCGCGACGACGAGGCTGCGGTCGCGCACGCCGGCCTTGGAGCCGGCGCTCAGCGTGATCGTGAAGTCCTCGACCCGCCCGCGCCCCTGGAGCGCCTGTGCGGGAATGAATCCCCACTGCAGCTTGCTTCCCAGGCCGAGCAGCTGGCGCAGCCGCTCGTTCTCGGATTCGAGTGTCGGCACGCGGGCCGCGGCGAGGGCGAGCGTATCTCGGCGAAGCTCCTCACGATCGGCCGTGAGGTACGCACCGCGCCATCGCTCCGCGCCGCGCTGCAACCGTACGAGCGGCGCCACCAGTGATCGCCGCAGCGATCCCGCTACCGGCTCGCGCAGGTTGGGCGGCAGCACCATCGACACGAGCGACAGCAGGATGCACGCCCCGAACAGGACGATGTCGAATCGGTTCGTGAACCGAGCTGCGCGCGCCACCGGTGACTCAGGTGCTCAGGACCGACCAGTACTTCTCCTCGTCGTCGAGGATACGCCCCGTTCCGCGCACGACGCACGTCAGGGGGTCCTCGTCCACGTGGATGGGGAGCCCGGTCTCCTGGCTCAGCAGGAGGTCGAGTCCGCGGATCAAGGCGCCGCCGCCGGTCATCACGATGCCGCGGTCGACGATGTCGCTCGCGAGCTCGGGCGGCGTGATCTCGAGCGCGCGCCGAACGGCATCGACGATCTGCTGGATCGGCTCCTGGATCGCCTCGCGAATCTCGCTGGAATGCACGCGCACGGTCTTCGGGATGCCGGAGACGAGGTCGCGTCCCTTCACTTCCATCTCGCGCTCCTCCCCGACGGGCGCGGCGCTCCCGATCTGGATCTTGATCTGCTCCGCCGTCGGCTCGCCGATGAGCAGATTGTAGTTCTTGCGCATGAACTGCACGATGGACATGTCGAGCTCGTCGCCGCCCGTGCGAATCGACGTGTCGCTCACGATGCCCGACAGCGCGATCACGGCGATCTCCGTCGTGCCGCCGCCGATGTCGAACACCATGTTCCCTGTGGGCGTTTCCACGGGGAGGCCCACACCAATGGCCGCCGCCATCGGCTCGGCGACCATGAAGACCTCCTTCGCTCCGGCGCCGAGCGCCGAATCGCGCACCGCGCGCTTCTCCACCTCGGTGATCCCGCTCGGCACGCACACGATCACGCGCGGCTTCACCTTGAAGACGTGATTGTCGATGATGAGCTTCAGGAAGTAGCGCAGCATCTTCTCGGTCACGTCGAAGTCGGCGATCACGCCGTCCTTCATCGGCCGGACGGCGATC
>DATFOL010000604.1:0-2538 GCA_035265545.1 Gemmatimonadaceae bacterium
GTGACCGATGTGGTTGCCCTTGGCTACGGACGGTTCCCACGGACGCAGCGGAAGACATTCTGTTGTTGTGTAAATGGTCTGCGGCCCCAGAACGTGACAAGAGCCCGAGTGAGGCTCTGGTTGGTCGAGACGCTGCCACTCCGTCAGGTGCGAACTCCTCGACAGTGCGAAACCGACTAGCAGCCTGTGGTGAAAGTCGACGACTGAGAACGAATTAGATCGATCGCCAGAATCAATCGCGTGTACTACACTGCTGCGTATGGCGATGGGTACCCGAGAGACTGAGCAATCGTCGTTGTGGGTCGCGACCTCCGAGCTGCCGAAGTCGCCGGGCCATCCGTTTTATGTGCGGCTGGACGCGCTGCTCGAGGCCCACGACTTCGATCGCTTCGTCGAAGGCCTGTGCGGCCGCTTTTACGCGCCGGTGATGGGCCGACCGGGCCTCACGCCTGGACGCTACTTTCGCCTGTTGCTGGTCGGGTACTTCGAAGGCCTGGATTCGGAGCGCGGGATTGCGTGGCGCGCGACCGATTCGCTGGCGCTCCGCGGGTTTCTGCGCGTGGCCTTGCACGAGCCACCGCCCGATCACTCCACGATTTCGCGGACCCGGCGGTTGATTGATCTGGAGACGCACCGCGCGGTCTTCACGTGGGTGCAGCAACGGCTCGTCGAGGCGGGACTGCTCAAGGGCAAGACGGTGGCGATTGATGCCACGACGCTCGAAGCCAACGCCGCGATGCGGAGCATTGTGCGGCGCGACACGGGCGACAGCTACCAAGAGTTTCTGACGGGGCTCGCCAAGGCGTCTGGCATCGACACGCCAACGCGGGAGGACCTGGCACGGCTGGATCGGAAGCGCAAGAAGAAGACCTCGAACAAAGACTGGAAGAGTCCCTCCGATCCCGATGCGAAGGTCACCAAGATGAAGGATGGCCGGACGCATCTGGCCCACAAAGCGGAGCACGCCGTGGATCTCGACACGGGCGCGATCATCGCGGTGACGGTGCAGCGGGCCGACGCAGGCGACACGACGACGATCATCGAAACGGCCGTGGCGGCGGCGGATCAAGTCGACGCGGCGCAGGCCGAAGTCGACGAGCCGCACGCGCTGGAAGAAATCATTGCGGACAAGGGCTATCACAGCAATCAGACGATGATCGATCTGGACGCCGTCGACATCCGCTCGTACATCGCGGAACCGGATCGGGGTCGCCGCGATTGGTCGGAGGCGCCTGACGCCCAGGCGCCGGTGTATGGCAATCGTCGCCGGATTCGCGGCCCACGCGGGCGGCGCCTGATGGGCCAACGCGGCGAGCGGATCGAACGCTCCTTCGCGCATCTCTATGACACGGGGAGCATGCGTCGGACCTACCTGCGCGGCCACACGAATATTCTGAAGCGCGTCCTGATTCATGCGGGTGGCTTCAATCTCGGACTCGTGATGCGGCACCTGATCGGGGTTGGCACGCCGCGCGGGCTACAGAGCCGCCTCGCGGCCGCGATGGCGGTCGTGGTCGCACGGTGGGCGTTTGCCGAAGACATGCGAACCACCATCCGTGGGCAGCCGGTCGACACTCGAGACGTATTCAGGCCGAGTCACCGATTCGAGCTACTGCCAGTCGCCAGCTGAAAACCGTTTTTTAACCACGGGCTGCTAGGGGAGCAGACGGCCGCTCGTGCCGTACCGCCGGTAGTTCCCATACGTCGCTTCGCCGGCCTCGTCGCTGGGGGCCGGTGTCGCACCGTTGCGATAGTAACGCTCGAGCATCTGCACCGGCACCCAGATGTCCAGGCGCCGATCCGGGGCGAAGGTCACAAGCATCCAGTAGAACAGCGGACGCCACCCGCGCCCCCGGCTGATACGCACCCGCAGCTCACAGGCGCTGATTCGACCGGTGGCCGGGTCGACGGAAAACCGGCCGCGCGCCGGGGTTCGTGTGCCGTCCGCCGATCGAACCAGCGTTGAGCGGTCGCGCTCCTCGAATTGCAGGTCGATGTGCCCTCCCGAGCGCGCCGCGCGCCAGCGCGTGTCCTGCTCGCGCGGACGGCGCAGGTATGCGAGCGCAAACGTCGGGAAGTTGATGTTCCGCCGCACAGCGCCGACATTGTGTCTGGCGCTCTCGGCGAGAATCGCCTCGACGTCCAGCGATGCATCTGCCGGAGGCCGCTCGAGCAGCTCGCGCAGACGATGGGGTCCTGCTACCGGCCAGCCGTCCACGCGCCGCACCTCGCGCACGCCGATGATGTCCTGCGCGGCCGGTATCGCAACCCATCCGAACTCGGATTCGAGTACACGGGCGTCGCTGTGCTCACCGTCCTCCGCGCCGGTGGCTCTGCCCGTCTGCTCATAGCGTTCGTCGCCGATGAGGGTGACCAGCTGACGGTCGTACCACGCGACGTAGTCGCGCGCCTTCGCCAGCACGCGACGCGCGTCGTCGCGTCCGGCCACCGGCGTCGCGATTAGAAGCCCAGCAATCAGAACGGCAGTGCTCCGGAGCCGGCACATGAAGGCGATCTTCGCACGCTCCACGCTACCTG
>DATFOL010000605.1:0-10234 GCA_035265545.1 Gemmatimonadaceae bacterium
GTGCAGCGGCACCTGCGCCGCGGGATGCTCCTGGGCCGCCGCGAGCGCCGCGTAGCGCCACCTTGCTGCTGTTCGACTTGGGCGCCGTCGCGAGATAGATCACCATCTGCGACATCGGCAGATAGCCTTCCGGCGCGCCGAGCATGTGGAACGCGTCGCGGGCCGCCACCGCCAGCTTGAGAGCCTCGGGGTCGGCGAGCCCGATGTCTTCCGCCGCCATCGCGATCGCGCGCCGGAAGATCACCATCGGATCCTGGCCACCCTCGAGCATGCGCGCCATCCAGTAGAGCGCTCCCTGCGGATCACTGCCGCGGAGTGACTTGTGGAACGCGCTGAGGATGTTGTAGGTCTCCTCGCCGCCCTTGTCGTAATGCGAGAATCGGAGCTGCGCCGCGTCGCGGACGACGGCGACCGAGACGTGTCCGCCGGTGCCTACGTGCTCTGCCGCCGCCTCCAGTACCGTGAGCGCGCGCCGTGCGTCGCCGTCGGATTCCATCGCGAGGAGATCGACCGCGTCGTCGTCCACGGTCAGCCCCAACGATCCCAGTCCTCGCTCCGCGTCCCCCAGCGCGCGACGCACCACGCCGGCGACGTCCGCCGGCGAGAGCGGCCGCAGCACGAACACGCGCACCCGCGACAGCAGGGCGCCGATGATCTCGAAGCTCGGGTTCTCGGTCGTCGCGCCGACCAGCGTGATCGTCCCCGCCTCGACGTGTGGGAGGAAAGCGTCCTGCTGCGCCTTGTTGAACCGATGGATCTCGTCGGCGAACAGGATCGTCCCTCGGCCGGTCTCGAGCCGGTCTTCCGCTTCGCGCACGATCTCGCGCACCCGAGGCACTCCCTCCGTCACGGCGGAGAACGACACGAACTCGCGATCGGTGTAGCGTGCGACGAGCCGCGCGAGGGTGGTCTTGCCCGTCCCCGGCGGACCCCAGAACACCATCGACGAGACGTTGCCTCGCTCGATGCTCTCGCGGAGCGGCATCCCGGGCGCCAGCAGATGCTGCTGACCCGCGTACTCGTCGAGCGTGCGTGGCCGCATCCGTGCGGCGAGCGGCTGCGGCGGGGCCGCGGCAGCGAACAGCGACGGCCCACCCGACCGGCTGCGAGATCCTCGGCGCTCAGGCATGCTCACCCGCCCGCGAGCGCGCGTGCGGCGAAATATACGGCGCTGCCGCCGAGGAAGGCGATCGGCAGGCGCCAGCCGCCGCGAGCCCGGAACTCGGGAACGAGGTTGCTCATCCCGACGTACAGCGTGACTCCGGCCGCGAGCGCCAGACCGTGCTCCCGTAGCGCCGCCACCTGCGAGGTGAGCGCGACGCCGGCGATGGTGGCCGCGCCGAGCGCGGCGGCAGCGAGCAGCGCCCGCAGGCGTCCCTGCCCCGCGGCGAGAAACAGACTGGAGATGGCGAGCCCTTCGGGCACCTTGTGGAGAATCACGGCCATGAACACCAGCGCACCGACCGCGCCACCGACGTCCAGACCGCTCGCCACCGCGACTCCGTCAACGAAGGTGTGCAGGAGCAATCCCACCAGCGCGGCCACGCTGACCGCCTCGGAGACGTGGTGGGTTTCCTCGCCGAAGTGGAAATGGGTGCCGATCACGTGCTGCGTCACGTGGACGGCGAGGTAACCCCCCAACGCCACGATCGCGGCCGAATGACCCCCACGCGCCAGCGCTTCGGGAAACAGGTCGATCAGCGCCACGGCGATCATGAAGCCGGCGGCAAAGGCCAGCATCGCATCGAGCGCGCGAGCGCTCCAGCGTGTTCGCCAGGTAACGGCGAACGCGCCCAGCATGTTGGCACCGGCGGCGGCAATGCCGTAGAGGAGCTGCCCGTCGGTCAATCGCGCGCTCGGCCGCCCTTACAGGGCGAAGGCCTGCTCACATGCGCTGCAGCGCCAGACGCTCGGCCGCGGTGGCCACCGCATTGACGAGGTCGGGTGCCGCCGGAAACGATTGCCGATTGATCTTCCAGCTCTTCGGGCGGACTCGCGACTGCTCCTCCAACCCGCGTCCCTCGAGGAGGTACAGCCATTTGTCCGAGCGCGAGTAAATGTACAGCTCGAGATGCGGCGAGAGAGAGAGCTGATCTTCCGGGGTGTAGACCGACAGCTCCACGCCTCCGAATCTCGCGAGCAGCAGCTTGAGCCGCGCGAGCGTGTCCCGCACGTCCGGCAACGGCAGCGCTTCCCCCTTCCACTTGCGCCCGCTTCTCAGGTCGTCGATGAACAGGTCCACGGCGGGGCTGAGCAGCTCCGAGAGGGCCCACATGAGGTCGACGACGCGCTCCGCGTTCGCGACCACGTGTGCCGTATAGACCCCGTCCGCCTCGGAGAAGGTAAAGCCGTCGGTTGAGGCTCTGAACCTGCGCCAGATGGAAGCCTCGGGCTGCTTGCCACGAAATAACATGCGTGTCTACTGCTCAACCACTGGATGAACCACCGAGCTGGTACCTTCGGCAAGTGACGCCACGATGCGGGGCACCTCGGTCAGTAGGGCGTGCGCGGTGTTTCGAGCGGGGTCTTCGAGTACCCGTTCGAGCAGCGCGTTGAGAATCTTAGCATAGATCGGCCCGGCAGGGATGCCCGCGCGGCGCAGGTCGTCGCCGTTCACCTCAAGATCGGCGATCTCGATGGGATCGCGGTACACGCTGCGTCGCATCCGCTTGTGCAGAGTCCGCACCGCGGACTCGTCCGGTGCCGGTTGCCCATGTCGTGCCTCGGCGGTCCAGCGTGCCATCGCGACGCGCAGGAACGCGCCCTCGTGCAGGCGGCCGATGCGCGCCAGCCAGCGGCGAACGTGGCTATCGGGGGGAGATCCACCCGTCAATGCGCTCGCCAGCTCAGGGCCGATCGCCTGCCACCGCTCCACCAGGGCTACGGCCCAGTTGACGTCGTGCTTGGAGAAGCGCAGCCCGGTCAGCGCCCGTCGAGCATCCGTGGGCTGCACGTCCAGGAAGAGCGCGCCGATGCGGTTGGTCGTGCGTTGCGGCCGCGCCCGGGTGCCCTGCCCCGCTCCAGCCAGCGGCAGCTCGTCGAGCGTGGCGAGAGCGACCTCGTCGAGCCCGGACAGCACCGGAATCAGCACGGCAAGCGCACCGACGTCGCGCCAGATCCGAAGGGCCTCGGACGGCCTGCGCACCTGCTCCATCGTCTTCATCAGCTCCTGCTGCACGCGCTCGTGCGACAGTCGAGTGAGGTGCGTCGCCGACGCGTGGATGGCTGCGAGCGTCGAAGGCTCGATCGCGAAGCCGTAGCGGCTGGCGAAGCGAATGGCACGCAGGGCGCGCAGGCGATCCTCGCGCATCCGTTGCGCCGCCTCGCCTACGGCGCGAACGATCTTCGCCTCGATGTCCGCTCGACCTCCGAACGGATCGCGAATCTCGTCGGTCTTCGGTCGGTACGCGATCGCATTGATGGTGAAGTCCCGCCGAGCGAGATCCTCCTCCAGGCTCGCGCCGAACTCCACCACGGCGTGCCGCCCATCCGTCTTCACGTCGCGACGGAAGGTGGTGATCTCGTGCGGCACTCCAGCTTCGTCCAGCACCGCGACGGTGCCGAAGTCGATCCCCACCGGAATCGTCCGCCGGCGACCGAACAGCGATCGCACTTCCTCCGGCGTGGCGGGTGTCGCGAGATCCCAGTCGAGCGGGGCACCGCCCAGGATGGCGTCGCGAATCGCGCCGCCGACGCACCACGCCTCGAACCCGGCGGCTTCGAGCCGCTGGGCGATGGCGAGGACGCTATCGGTGGGGCGTAGGCGAACGGTCACGGTTTGGCGGCGAATGCAGGAGGCTGGCGGGCACTGGCGTAGAAAAGCTAAGGCTTCACTTTGCAAACGTTTGTAGTGATATTGGGTGTCTACCCGCGCCCCCCTCGCCGATGCCCGAGCTGCTCCCGTATCTCGATGCCGCCGCCGCACACCCGGACCTGAAGCGCGAGGTGATCGATTTCGTGCAGGGCGGGTCGGCGACGCGGATCGAGCTCAAGGGATATGCGCCGCGGGTCAAGGTCGAGCGGGTGCTGACCCAGCTCTTCCATGCGCACCCCGATCTGCGCATCGAGCGCATCCAGCTCGCGGCCCGATCCGGCTGCTCCGATTTCACCGGTGAGCTGACGGCCTTCGAGGGCGAATTGATGCATCGGTTCGCCTTCACGTGGTGTTGCGCCTGGCGTGCCCGCGAGCTCGGCTGGAAGGATTGCTTCGGGTTCTGGGACCAGACGCGGGCTGCCCGTGAATTCGGCTGGCGCTGCTTTCAGCGCTGGGAACCGCTTTCGGCCTGACGTCGCTCGTTCGGCCGGGCTCACGTCGCGTCGGCCTGCTCGACGACAGGATCACAGCGTCTGCTCGATGAGATCGCAGATGATGTGCTCGATGCAGAGGTGAAGCTCCTGCGCGCGATCCGTGCGCGTCGTCGGGATGATGACGCTGTGATCGGCGAGTGAGCGAAGCGCCCCGCCGTCTCGCGCGCTGAAGGCCAGTACCGGAACGCCGCGATCGCGCGCCGCCTCCGCGGCGCGAATGACGTTAGGCGAGTTGCCGCTGGTCGAATGGATGATCAGCAGGTCCCCCGGTCGAACCAACGCCTCGACCTGTCGCGCGAAGACGAGATCGAACCCGATGTCGTTCCCCGCCGCGGTCAGCAGTGAGCTATCCGTCGTGAGCGCGATGGCCGGATAGGCGCGCCGATTCCGCATGTATCGCACGACGTACTCGGTTGCCATGTGCTGCGCATCCGCGGCGCTGCCGCCGTTGCCGCAGAAGAACAGCGTGCCTCCGCCGCGCACCGTGTCCTGCACCATACGATGTGCACGCTCGAGGTCGGGACCCATCTCGGCCGCTACTCGCTCGGCGGTGGCAGCGAGCTCGCGCAGTGCTTCGGTGAACGGGGAAGACATCGCGTCGTGATCGGCGTGAATGAGAAGGAGGTGCGCCCGACGGTCAGCGCCCGAGGAACAGCTCGCGGAAGCGGGAGAACATGCTTGTGGTCGCCGGAAGGGGCGGCACTGGTGCGGGCGACTCGCCTTCGAGCAACCGCCGCGCATTGCTGCGCGTGAGCAGCTCCGCGTGCTCGGGCGTGGAAACTTCGAGCAGCCAGTCGCGCGCCGTCGCCAGCGTGCGCGTGTCGCCGTGGTTGTCGCTCGCGAAGAGATCGACGAGTCCCAGCTCGAGCAGCTGTCGTGAGATCTTCGCGATGCGGCCCTTGGCGAGGAGACCAGCCGTGTCCATCTGGATGACGGCGCCCGCCTGGCGCCAACCGTAGACCTTCGCCGCCGTGCAGCCCCAGTAGCGTTCGGGGTGGGCGAGCACTGGCACGACGCCCGAGCTGCGGATCCGGCGAAGCTCATCTCCTCCCTGCTCGGGCACACCCGAGAGCGGGAACTCCACCAGCACTGCGCGGGCGCCGCCCAGGCCGAAGCGCGGCGACCGCAGATCGCGATTCGGCTCATCGAGCATGATCTCCCAGCCGAGCCGCAGCTCCGGACTCGCCGGCGCCTTGTCGCGCAGCTCGGCGAGGATCTCCAGATGGCGCTCATATGGTGCCGTCGCGAGGCGCGACACGTTCAGGTGCGGCGTCAGCACGACGCACTCGACACCCTGCGAGGCGAATTTCTCGAGCACGCTCACGGACGTCTCGATGGAACGCGAGCCGTCGTCCACTCCAGGCAGGAGATGGGAGTGGATGTCGATCATCGAGCACGTGATCTCACGCTGGGACGCGCCGCGGCGCCTCCCGCCCGAGCTCGGCGATCCGCGTCATGGCCATGGCCGCACGGCGCGCGAGTCCGTCGGGCTGCTCGCTGGCCGCTTCGAACGCGTGGGTGACCAGCGCGTCGGCCGCGAGGAGGTCGAGCGCCGACTCGCGCGACGTCGCGTTCTCGTCGAGCAACCCACGGACGAGCCG
Source organism: Gemmatimonadaceae bacterium (assembly GCA_035265545.1). Taxonomy (GTDB): domain Bacteria; phylum Gemmatimonadota; class Gemmatimonadetes; order Gemmatimonadales; family Gemmatimonadaceae; genus AG11. The sequence continues at coordinate 5,910 of DATFOL010000605.1, forward strand.
CGCCGCGGCGGCGAGGCACGTCTCGAACACGTCCCTCGACTCGCGATGCAGGTCGTCTCCGAGCGCCGCATCGATACGTTCACGCAGCGCCGCCGGCGGCGCCGGCGAACGCGCCTCGAGCCACGACGCCAGCGTCATGTGCTCCCGAGCATCGCCGCGACGAGCTTCGGTGCTTCGCTCAGAGCTGCGCCCATTCGGTCGGCGTCGGGAATACCCGCTTGCGCCATGTGCGGCTTCCCACCCCCGCGCCCACCAGCGAGAGCGGCCACGTCGCGCACGATCGTGTCGGCACGAAGTCCCTTCGCGCGGAGATCGTCGGTCACCACCGCGAGCAGCGAGCCCTTGCCGTCCTGGAGGCGCGCGGCAAGCAACCCGACGCCGCTCGAGAGCTGCTCGCGAAGCGCGTCGCCCAGTCCCTGCAGCGCCTTCGCATCGTCCACGCTCACTTCGCCCATCACGAGGCGTGCGCCATTGCCGCCGAGGGGCGTGGCCGCGGCGATGAGCTTCTGCAAGCCATCACCGCCACCACGCATCGCCTCCTCGAGCTTCTTCTCGAGGGCGCGGCGCTCGTCGGCGAGCTGTTGCACCCGACGCTCCACACCGTCCGTCGAGGTTCGCAATGCGTCCGCGACACGGGACAGCGCGCGTTCGCGCTCTCGCATCAGCGAGAAGGCACCCGGACCAGTCAGCGCTTCGATGCGGCGCACGCCGCTTGCGACGCCGGTTTCGGTGACGATGCGAAACAGCCCGATCTCCGCGGTGTTGCGAACGTGAGTGCCCCCGCAGAGCTCCATCGAGACCTCCGGCACGTCGACCACGCGCACGACGTCGCCGTACTTCTCGCCGAAGAGAGCCATCGCGCCGCGGGCACGCGCCTCCGCGTACGGCATCTCGGTCCACACCACCGGCCGCGCGCGCCAGATCTCACGATTCACGATCGCTTCGACCTCCGCGAGCTTCTCCGGTGGGACGGGTCCGTGATGGGTGAAGTCGAAGCGGAGCCGGTCAGGGGCGACGAGTGATCCGGCCTGGTGTACGGCGTCACCGAGCTGCTCGCGCAACGCCGAGTGCAGCAGGTGGGTCGCGGTGTGATTGCGCTCTGTATCCTTGCGGCGATCACTCGGTACGCGCGCGCGGACTCGGCCCCAGTGAAACTCCCCCGTGAGGCGTCCCATCGCCGCCGAGCGGCCTTCGATCTTGCGGACCCCATCGACGTCGATGCGCCATCCATCCCCGACGATCTCTCCCTCGTCGGAGATCTGTCCGCCCGACTCGGCGTAGAACGGCGACTCCTTGAGCAGCACCGCAACGCGACCGCCGTCGAGGCGGCGCAGTGCAACGACGTCGGTTTCCACTTCGACGGTATCGTACCCGACGAATGACGACTCGGCGCCCGACACTGCCGCACGCTCCCAGCTCGCCAGCTCTCCCAGCGCGTCGGCCTCGACGCCGAGCTTGCGTGCCTTCCGTTCGTCCTTCGAGCGAGTGCGCTGCTCCGTGAGCGCCTGCTCGAAGCCCGCGATGTCGACCGTGTAGCCGCGCTCCTGCGCCATCAGCTCCGTCAGGTCGATCGGAAAGCCGAAGGTGTCATAGAGCCGGAACGCATCGTCGCCGCTGATGGTGCCCTTGTCGGTGGACTCGGCGGGCGCGAGCTGCTCGAATCGCGCGAGGCCACCCTCGATCGTCGCCAGAAATGCCTGCTCCTCGATGCGGGTGGTCTGGAGCAGATGCTCGGCGCGATGCCGCAGCTCCGGATAGACATCGCCCATCGTGTCGATCACCACCTGCACCACGTGGACGAGCGTCGGCTCGCGGCGGCCCAACAGGTAGGCGTGGCGTACCGCGCGCCGCAGGATGCGCCGCAGCACGTAGCCGCGGCCTTCGTTCGACGGGAAGACCCCGTCGGCGAGCAGGAACGCGACGGCGCGCGCATGATCGGCGAGCACACGGAACGACGCCGGATCGACGGCGTTCGGCACGATGTCGGCACCGCCCGCGCCGCCGGCGATGCGCACACCCGTCCGATGCTCGTCGCTCTGGCGGCCCCAGTATTCGAAGCCGACCGTCTCCTCCACCGAGCGGATCAACGGGGCGAAGAGATCGGTGTGGAAGTTGTTCGTGACGCCCTGCTTCACCGCCGCAATGCGCTCGAGTCCGGCGCCCGTGTCGACCGAAGGCTTCGGCAGCGGATTGAGCGCGCCATCCAGCTGACGGTCGAACTGCATGAAGACGAGGTTCCAGATCTCGAGGAACCGTCCCGCCTCGGCGCCTTCGACGAACGCGTCGTGCGAGAACTCGTCGCGTTCGACGTCCGTCCATTCACCCGACGCACCCACCGGGAAGCGGAAGTCGCGCGCGATGCGCGCCAGGTCGACGTAGATCTCGGTGCACGGACCACAGGGGCCCGTGTCGGCCATCTGCCAGAAGTTGTCCTTGTCGCCGAGGCGATAGATCCGCGTCGGCGGCAGTCCTGCGATCTCCTGCCAGAGCGCGAACGCTTCGTCGTCCGAATGATGAACGGTCACTCGCAGCAGCGAAGGGTCGATCGCGAGCTCTCCGGTGACCAGCTCCCACGCGAAGCGAATCGCGTCGGCCTTGAAATAGTCGCCGAACGAGAAGTTGCCCAGCATCTCGAAGAAGGTGTGGTGCCGGGCCGTGTGCCCCACCTGTTCGAGGTCGTTGTGCTTGCCGCCCGCGCGTACGCACTTCTGCGAGGTCGTCGCGCGCCGCTTCCCGTCGGGTGCCTCCTCCATGCCGAGAAAGACCTTCTTGAACTGGACCATCCCCGCGTTCACGAACAGCAGCGTCGGATCGTCCGCCGGAACCAGCGAAGAACTGGGGCGGATCGCGTGCTGTTGGCGCGCGAAGTAGTCGAGGAATCGGCGGCGAATCTCTGAGGCGAGCATAGATCGGGAATATACGTCGACGAAGCGGTCCGGGGAGTTGCCGCGACCGTCGGCGAAGCGTGACATTGCGGTGTGACCGGCTCATCTCCGTACGCGGTGGTGGACTTCGCCTTCGACGACGCCTACTTCGACGCCTCCTCCGTGCGTCGGCGTCGGTTCGAAGCGCCGATGGCCATTTTGCGGGCGACGACACTGGCGGATGTCGTTCCGGTGCTCGACGAGGTCGATCGTACCGCACGCTCCGGTCGGTGGGTGGTCGGGTACGTCGCGTACGAAGCCGCGCCTGCCTTCGATCCGGCCTTCGCGAGCATCCCCATCCAATCGCTTCCGCTCGCCTGGTTCGCCGTGTTCGACGCACCAGCAGGCGTCGCGACCGACCCGGACGAAGACAGTGCGAGCACCTTGGAGCAGAACGCGCCTCCGCTCGTCACCTCCGCCCTAGTGCGAGACGACGATCATGCCGAAGCGGTGCGACACATTCGCGAGCACATCGACGCGGGCGACGTCTACCAGGTCAATCTCACGATCCCATTCACGGCGTCACTGCCCATGCCTCCATTCGAATTGTACGACCGGATGCGTCGGGCGCAGGGCGGCCGCTATTCGTGTTACCTCGACATCGGCGAGGCACAGATCCTCAGCGCCTCGCCGGAGCTGTTCTTCGACCGCCGCGGTCGTCTCGTGCGCTCGCGACCGATGAAGGGGACCATGGGGCGCGGTCTGTATCTGAAGGCCGATATGGCAGCGGTCGACGCCCTGCTGCAGTCCGAGAAGGACCGCGCCGAGAACGTCATGATCGTCGACGTCGTGCGCAACGACCTCGGCCGCGTCGCGGAGGTCGGCTCCGTCCGGGTGGCAACGCTGTGCGAGCCGGAGCGCTATCCGTCGGTGTGGCAGCTCACCTCGACGGTGGAGGCGACCGTGGACGCGTCGCGTTCGCTGGCCGATCTGTTCGGCGCGCTTTTTCCGCCAGCTTCGGTCACCGGCGCGCCCAAGATTCGCGCGACCGCGATCATCCGGGATCTGGAGGGCGAGCCGCGCGGAGTCTATTGCGGTGCGATCGGCGTCGTGCGACCAGGGGGAGACGCGACGTTCAACGTCGCAATCCGGACGGCGTGGACCGCGAGCGGGAGCGGCAAGCTGCACCTCAACGCTGGCGGAGGCATCACCTCCGACTCCACAGCACGGGGCGAGCTGGGTGAGGTCGCGGCGAAGCTCGATGCGTTCACGCGCCACGTGCCGGTCGCCGGCCTGTTCGAGACGATCCGCGTCGAGGATGGACGATGCGTTCGGCTCGAACGACACCTCGCGCGGCTCTTCGCGTCGGCCCTCTACTTCGACGTGACATTCGATCGCACGACCGCGCTGAGGGTCCTCGAAGAGGCGATCGCCACGAGTCCAGCCGCCAAAGGTGTCGCA
>DATFOL010000606.1:0-8099 GCA_035265545.1 Gemmatimonadaceae bacterium
TCGCCGCCGCGTAATGCGCCTGCGCCGAGAGGAACTTGGACTTCGCGGTGAGCGTGTCGTTACGGGTCTCGCTCCAGAGCGCCGTCGTGAGATCGGCGTAGCCATTGACGAGCTCCCGCTCGCGAGGCGGCAGCCGCGACGCCAGCTCGGCGGCCCGAGCCGCGTGCACGAGGTGCAGCGAATCCCCGATCTGCCGCCAGCCCCCCACCATGGCGCGGTGATAGTACGCGAGCGCGAAGTTCGAGTCGCGCGCGGTGGCGATCTCGAACAGCGAGTCGGCGCGGTCGAGCTGCCAGTGGTTCATCGCGCGCGTGCCCTCGAGGTACGCGCGGTACGCCTCGATCGATTCGGTGGTCGTCTCGGTCAGACGACCGAACGTCATCCCCGCCGGCGCGCCGGCCACGTCGAGGAGCTGACGGGTGAGACCATCGAACAGCGGCCGCGGATCCGCGGTGCGACTGCCGTTCTGCCGCGCCTGATGAAGCTGTCGTCCGCTCGCCACGTCGAACAACCGCGCGGTCACGAGCAGTGAGTCGCCCGCCGCGGTGACCTGTCCCATCACCACCGTCCACGCGCCCGCCTTGCGCGCCATCGCCTGCGCGTCCGCGAGCCCGATGCGTCGGGCGGTGTCGAGCCGCGCCTCGCGCAGCAGGTCGAGACCACGCTCGTAGCTCACGACGTTGAGATCGGACCACTGCGCGAGGTTGAGCGTGAGCATGCTGGCACTCCCCTCGCGCAGCCACGCGAGCTGCTCGCCTCCGCCAAGGATCTCGAACGGCGCGACGAAGAAGGATTTGCGTGGATCGACGCCGCTCGGCGCGCCGTCCGGTCGCATCCAGACGAACGCTCCGGCCACCACGCCGAGCACGACCACAGTCGCCGCCGCGATCCAGCGCCCCATCGACCGCCGCGGCGCCGCGGCGGACACGGGCAGCGACACGACCGTGCGTTCGGTGCTGCGCGTGCCGGCGGCGAACGAGCTCGGCGGCGTGGACCCTTCGATCGCGCGGGCGAACTCCTCTCCCGTCGGCCAACGCTGGTCGGGCTGCTTGCTCAGCGCGCGATCGATCGTGCTCGTGATCTCGGCCGGCAGATCGGGGCGCCGCTGCGCGAGTGGCGGCGGCGCCTCGGTGAGCTGCTTGGTGAGCACCGCCATCGGCGAGGAGCCGGTGAACGGCGCAGACCCGGCGAACAGCTCGTAGCCGACCAGTCCGAGCGAATAGATGTCGCTGCGCCCGTCGAGCTCGCGCTCGCCGACCGCCTGCTCCGGGCTCATGTAGCGCGGTGAGCCCACGACGAACCCCGTGCGAGTCGCCACTGTGTCGCCATCGCTGTCGTTCCCGCTCGCGAAGGCACGGGCGACGCCGAAGTCGGTCAGCATCGCGCGTCCGGTGGCTCCGTCGAGCAGCACGTTCTCCGGCTTCACGTCGCGGTGGATGACGCCCTGGGCATGAGCGTAGCCGAGCGCCCGCGCGAGATCCGCGAGCAGCGAGACCGCGCTCGCCACCCGCGGGCCCTGGACTCGTCCCTCCCGCTCGAGCATCTGCCGCAGGCTCTCTCCCTCGACGTACTCCATCACGAAGTAGAGCAGCCCATCCGCTTCGCCCGCCGCGTAGACGGCCACGATGTTCGGGTGGCGCAGCCGTGCGACCGTGCGGGCTTCGCGCAGGAACCGCTGCCGCGACGCCGGGGCGGCCGCGAGGTCGGGCGCAATCACCTTGATCGCGACGGGCCGGTCGAGCGCGATGTCGCGCCCGAGCAGGACCTGGCCCATGCCGCCGGCACCGAGCTCGCGCTCGACGTCGTAGCGGCCGGCCAGGGCCTGCTTGAGACTGGCGAGCAGGGGTGAGAGCGACGGGTTCATCACGCGAGCGCCAGGCGAACGGTGGTGAGCGGGGTCATCATCCCTGAGACAGCAAGAATCGACAAAACGTTCAGTCCGACCGGACCGTCCAGGCATGCGGCCCGGAGCGTGACGAGCACGCGCGCCGTAGCGTTGCGGGCGCAGCAAGGTTGGCGTAGCTCTCGACGCATCGGCACACCATAATCTCCCCCTTCGAGACACCGGAGCGATAGATGCCCGCACGTGCGCTGCTCGTTTTCCTGGCCCTGTTCGGCGCGGTCATCATGCCCGATCGAGTTCTTGGCCAATCGAGCGCGGACAGTGCGGGGGTGCGCCGCGCCGCGCTCGACTATCTGGAAGGGTTCTACGAGGGGGATTCGACGAAGCACGTGCAGAGCGTGCGATCCGAGGTCTACAAGTACGGCTTCTGGCTGCCCCGGGATTCGACCCGCTTCCAGGGCGAGCAGATGCCCTGGGCGGAGTTTTTGGCGTATACCCGGCGGATGAAGGCCCGCGGGGCGACGACTCCCGCCTCGGCACCCCGAGAGGTGCAGCTGCTCGACGTGCAGGACCAGACCGCCGCGGCCAAAGTGACGGCGTTCTGGGGCACCGACTATCTGTTGATCGGCAAGTACGACGGGCGGTGGATGGTGTCGAGCGTGCTCTGGCAGTCGCGCCCGCGTCCGCGCGGCTAGCTTGTGTCGGGCCGCGCACGAGCGGCCGACGCACGCTCCCCTCAGCCCAATGCTCATGTTCGTGCACTCGGTGTACTTCTGGCTTCGCGACGATCTCTCGCCCGCCGCGCGCGCGAAGTTCGTGGACGGCGTCCGCTCGCTGACGACGATCGAGACGGTGCAGCACGGCGTGCTCGGCACTCCCGCGAGCACCAATCGGGAGATCATCGACCAGAGCTACTCATACGCCCTGGTGCTGTTCTTCCCCGATGAGGCGGCACACGACGCCTATCAGGTGCACCCGGTCCACGACCGCTTCCGTGAGGACTGCGGCGGCTCCTGGAAGAAGATCATCATCTACGACGCGGTGAGCGCGTAGGTCGAGTCCGGTTCGGGCGAGCGGGGGGCACATGCCATGCAATCCCATCCGCCGACCCGTTCAAAAGGCTCCAGGGCCGACCAGCGTCCGACTCCTCGGCCATCGAGCGCTCCAGCCGCACGCAGATGACTCACGTCGCGCGACGCGCATGACGCGCGCCTGCTCGAGCACGTACTTCCTCTTCGCCACCGGGATCGAGAACAGCGCCCCCCGGGTCCGGGGCGGACGCGTGCGCGTCGATCAGATGGAGCTCTGTCGCCATTACGATCTGTGGCGCACGGACTTCGACCTGGTCGAGGAGGTCGGCGTCAACCACCTGCGTTACGGTGTGCCGCTCCACACCGTGTGGCGCGGACCCGGGTGGTACGACTGGTCGTTCACCGACGAGACGTTCGGCGATCTCTATCGGCGCGACATCACGCCGATCGTCGACCTCTGCCACTTCTGCGTGCCGGACTGGATCGGAAATTTCCAGAACCCCGACTTCCCGAAGCTGTTCGCGCGGTACGCGCGCGACTTTGCCATGCGCTTCCCGTGGGTGCAGTTCTATACCCCGGTCAACGAGATGTTCATCTGCGCGATCTTCTCCGGAAAGTACGGCTGGTGGAACGAAGAGGGGACGACGGACCGCACCTTCGTCACGGCGCTCAAGCACATCGTGCGCGCCAACGTGCTCGCCATGAAGGCGATCCTCGAGGTGCGTCCGGACGCGATCTTCGTACAGAGCGAATCGACGGAGTACTTCCACGCGCAGAACCCGCGCGCCATCGCGCATGCCGAGGCGATGAACGAGATCCGGTTCCTCTCACTCGATCTCAACTACGGCAGGCGCGTGAGCTCGGAGATGTACGTGTACCTGCTGGACAACGGGATGACCCGTGACGAGTACCTCTTCTTCCTCGGCCAGCGGTTGAAGCGGCACTGCATCATGGGGAACGACTATTACCAGACCAACGAGCATCTCGTCTTGGAAGACGGCAGCTCACGCGCGGCCGGAGAGGTCTTCGGCTATTTCGTGTTGACGTCCGAGTACTATCGCCGCTATCGCCTTCCGGTGATGCACACCGAGACCAACATCGACCAGGGGCCACGCGGCGACGAAGCGGTGTTCTGGCTGCGGAAGCAGTGGGCGAACGTCCTTCGCGTACGGAACGATGGCTTCCCGATCGTCGGCTTCACCTGGTACTCGCTCACCGATCAGGTGGATTGGGACTCGGCCCTGCGCGAAACGAACGGCACGGTGAATCCGCGAGGGCTGTACGATCTCGATCGCAACATTCGCCCGGTGGGAACGGCGTACAAGGACCTGATCTGTGAGTGGCGCGACGTGCTCCCGACGTCGAGCATCGTGCTCTCGCTGCCCACCTTCCCGCCGAGCCAGCACCGCAATCCGCTCATCGGCGCGCTGCAGTGGCAAGCGCGCGAGCGGCTGAACGACCCCGATGGGGATCTGGAAGCGCGCGTCGGCCGGGCCGAGACGCCGCCGCCCGATCGAGAGGAGGCGGGGGTAGGGGACTGAGCGCGGGCACTGCTGTACTCCATGCTGAGTACAGCAGTGCCTATGGGGCCGGTTCAGCCGCGCTGAACTCTCCGCTCGATCACCTTCCCCTTCCCAGTCGAACCCGCAACGGTACCGCTCACGTCCTCGAGGACGACGCGTCCACCGGCGGTGTGCACTCGGCCGCTCACGTAGGACTCGCGGAGCGAAACGTCACCGCGCTTCGTCTCGAGGTCGACATTGCCGGAGAGGCGACGAAGCTGGAGGGCGCCCGAATCGGTCGAGCCTTTGATCGTGCCGGCGAGTCCTTCGATGTTGACGTCGCCGCCGGCCGAGCTCAGGTCGAGGTCGAACTGCTCGGGAACCTCGATCTCGAACTGCAGGTTCGCGGAACCGTTCGCCGGTCGTGCGCTGCGGACCTGGATGCCCTCGGCTCCCTGCACCAGCTGCACGCCGCAATCACCGCACGCGCGGCCACCGTCCGTGACGCGAATGCGGACGACCTTGTCCTGCCCGCCGGTGATGCGTACGCTGCCACCGGAACCCAGGTCGAGCACGAGGCGCTTGCCGACGGGCGCGGCGACGGCGGTATCGAGCAGCACGCCGGGGAGCGTGACGGACGGTGCGACGGGAGTGACGTGTGCAGCCGCGGAGATGACTGCGGAAGCGAGCAGCGTGTGCAACATGAGAGGCTACCTCGGACTGATGTGTTGGCGGACGTGCCTCGCCGAGCAGAGGGACGGCGTCGTCATCGACGCGTCGGGTCGAGAGGCACTGGGCACATGCAATGGGACACACCAGTCGTACGGAAGGTTTGCATGTTGGTTTCGCGATTCGCTGCTCGTTACACCTCGATCTTCGAGAACCGGTACGCACCGAGCATCATCAGCACGGTCGCCGCGATCGCGAGAGCAAGAAGATCCAAAAGAATTCCGAAATGCGTGTTACCGATCAGGACACCGCGCAGCGCATCGACCCCGTACGTCAGCGGATCGAGCCGCGTGAGCACGGTGAGCGCGATCGGCAGATTGTGCAGCGGATACAGGGCGCCGGACAGGAAGAAGATCGGCATGACCAGGAAGTTCATGATGATCTGGAATCCCTGCATCTCCTTCAGGCTCGAGCCGATGATCGTCCCCATGGCCGAGAAGACCAGCGCGACGAACGCCATGACGAGAATGGCCGTCGGTACGGCGAGCACGCTCGACGGACGGAAGCCCGCGATCAGGCTCACCAGAAACACGAGCAACCCCTGAAACAGCGCGACGGTCGCGCCGCCGACGGTTCGTCCCACCATGATCGATAGACGCGGCACCGGGGCGACGAGGGTCTCCTTGAGGAACCCGAACTGCCGGTCCCAGAGCAGCGCCATCCCCGAGAACGTCGAGGTGAACAGGATCGTCATGCACATGATCCCGGGCGCCATGAACTGCAGGTAGCTCCCCTCGCCCGCTCGCTGGAAGATCGGGCCGAATCCGAAGCCGAGCACGCCGAGATACATCACGGGAGAGCCGAGCGTGCCGATCATCTGCGCGGGCGAGCGGAAATACTTCCGCACCTCGCGCATCCAGAGTGCGAAGATGACGCGCATCAGTTGCGCCTCCACATGCGTCCCGCCTCGCGCATGCGATCGACCGCACCCACGGACTCCCCACGAATCGCCGTCCCGGTGAGCGCCAGGAACGCCTGCTCGAGGGAGTCGCTGTTCGTGCGCGCCTTGAGCTCCGCCGGTGAGCCGATGGCCACGATGCGTCCGTGATCGATCACCGCGATGCGATGAGCGACGCGATCGGCTTCGTCCATGTAGTGGGTGGTGAGGAACACCGTCACCCCGTCGGACCGATTCAGGTTCTGGACGTGCGTCCACATCTGGTTGCGGCTCTGCGGATCGAGCCCGAGGGTCGGCTCATCGAGGAAGAGCACGCGCGGCGTGTGCAGCAGCCCCCGGGCGATCTCGAGTCGGCGCCGCATGCCACCGGAGAAGGTCTTCACGAGCGATCCCTTGCGATCGGCGAGCTCGAACAGCTCGAGCAGCCTTGCCGCCCGCTCGTGTCGCTCCCGGCGCGGCACGCCATAGAGAACGCCGTGGATGTCCATGTTCTCCCACGCCGTGAGATCCTGGTCCAGGCTCGGGTCCTGGAAGACGACACCGATGCGCTGGCGGACGTCGTTGCGACGCGTCGTGGGATCCAGGCCGTCGAGCTCCAGAGTGCCGCTGGTGGGATGCAGGAGCGTGGTGAGCATCCGGATGGTCGTCGTCTTTCCGGCTCCGTTGGGACCGAGGAAGGCGAAGATCTCGGCGCGGCGCACGTCGAACGAGACGTCGTCGACCGCGGTGACGTCGCCGAACTTCTTCACGAGATGCTGGACGCGAATGACGGGCGGAGTGTCGTCCATCGAGGAGGGCGCGGGGGACCGATGTCGAGCGCAGGCAAGGGCGGCGGAGGCGCAATCTAGACAGTCCCACGAGGGCCGCGCCATTCGCTCCGGTTCGACGCCCGCAGTATCATGCAAGTTCGCTCCTCGGCGCCGTGCGATCTTTGTTCGATCCATGCGGCTGGCCCATCTCTCGCGACCTCCTTCCCTGCTCCCCGTGCACTACGTCCGATCGACCATTCGTCTCGCCTTCGCTGGCCTGTTCGTGCTCGGTGCTTCTCGTGCGTCCGCGCAGGATGTTCGGAGCGAAGTCGCCGCGCGCCGCGCCGCGCTGGCGAAGGCCATCGGCGAAGGAGCGTTCGTCGTCATGGCGGCGCCGGAGCCGTCGATCAGCAGGCACGGGTACGTGCCGGACCAGAACTACCTCTACCTCACCGGCCTGCGCGAGGCGGGTGGTGCGCTGCTGCTCAGGGTGCGTGGAGGCGTCGGCGAGGCGCAGCTGTTCGTCGCCGAGAAGGAGCCTGCCGCGGAGGTGTGGACCGGAAACCGATTGGGCGTCGAGGGCGCGCGAAGCGAAACGGGATTGACCGCCGCTCCCGTGAGCGGCCTCGCCGCGGCCGTCCGCGCCGCGCTGCGGTCGACGGACACGCTGCTTGTGGCGAACGACACGAGCTCGGGAGCGCCGCTCGGCGAACTGCTGCACGAGCTGCGCGCGAGCAACGCGACGCTTCCCACGCGAAGCGCCGCACAGGCGATCGGCCGGCTGCGCGCGATCAAGAGCGCGCGCGAGCTCGAGCTGATCCGGAAGGCGGCGGAGCTAACCCTCATCGGCTTCGACGAGGCGGTGGCGGCGACGGCACCCGGCCGGTACGAGTACGAGCTCGAAGCCGCGCTGCGCGCGGGCTACCGCCGGAGCGGCGCCGACGGCGACGGCTTCCCACCGATCATCGCGTCGGGCGACAACGCCACGACGCTGCATTACGAAGCGAACGACAGCAAGCTACCGGACAACGGGCTCGTATTGATGGACGTCGGCGCGAGCTATCACGACTACGTCGCCGACTTCACGCGAACGATCCCGGTGAGCGGTCGCTTCTCCGCCGACCAACGCGCGTTCTATCAGATCGTCCTCGACGCGCAGACCAGGGCGGAAGCGGTGGCCACGTCGCGCGCCAACTGGGCCACGGTCAACGATTCCGCTCGGCACACCCTCGCGGTGGGGCTCACCCGGCTCGGACTCATCGAGGCTCCCGACGCGACCTACGATCCCCTCCCGGGCGAGCAGTGCCCCAAGGGTGCCGGCGGTGGATGCCTGCAGTACTTCCTCTA
>DATFOL010000607.1:0-6377 GCA_035265545.1 Gemmatimonadaceae bacterium
CACCCAGTTCACCATCCTGCGCTCGCGCGCCATTCTCGTGATCGCGAGTGGATATCTCTTCACCGCGTTCATGATCGTCCCGTACGTCCTCGCGTTTCCGGGCGTGCTGGCACCGAACGGCGTGGTGGGAGGCCTCCAGACATCGGCTGACCTGTACCTCATCTGGCACTGCGGATTTCCGCTCTTCGTCATCGGCTACGCCCTTTCGAAGGACGCAGACCCGAGCAGACGGTTGTCGCCGGGGAAGGTGGGTTCGGCGATCGTTCAGAGTGTCGCGTGGACCGCGGCCGGCGCGACGACGGCCGCGGTTCTGTCCATCCGGGGCACCACGGGCTTCCCGCCCATCATGCTCGATCAGTACCGCTTCGTGCCGGAGTGGCCGTACGTCGTCGGTGCGCCCATCGCCACGCTGTGCACTCTCGCGCTCGTCGTGCTCTGGCTTCGGCGGAGGTCGATACTCGATCTGTTCCTGATGGTCGTGCTGTGCGCGTACCTGATCGAGATCCCTCCACACTATTATCCGTTTCCGGCTCGTTTCAGCACCGGCTGGTATGCGGTGCGCATCACCAGCCTGCTGGCGAGCAGCATCGTCCTGGTGGTCCTCCTGTACGAGATCACGGCCCTGTACGGAGGGCTTCTCGATGCCGTGCTCCGTCAGCGTCGCGAGCGAGCGGCGCGCTTGCTGACGGGGGACGCCGTCGCGGCTTCGATCGCGCACGAGGTGAGGCAGCCCCTGACCGCGATGGTGACGACGGCCGATGCGGGCCTGCGCTTTCTCGACCGTACGACCCCGAACCTGGACAAGGCGATCCAGGCATTCAGGAACATCTCCGCGGACGGACATCGCGCGGCCGCCGTGGTCGCGAACATTCGCGCCAACTTCAAGACCGAGGTCCAGGAGAGGACATCGTTCGACGTCGACGAGCTCATCCAGGAATCTCTCGCGCTCGGGCGCGGCGACCTGCAGCAGCACGGGATCCTCGTCCAGACCGAGACCCGCAAGCGGTTGCCGGAGATCGCGGGCAACCGCGTGCAGCTCCAGCAGGTGCTTCTCAACCTGATCACGAACGCCGCCGACGCGATGGCAGCGAACGATTCGCCGAGGATCCTGACCGTCAGATCGGAGGCGTACGAATCCGACAGGGTCCTGGTCTCGGTCGCGGACACCGGCGCAGGAATCAGCTCCGAACATTCGGATCGCATCTTCAACCCGCTGTTCACGACCAAATCCGGCGGGATGGGACTGGGCCTGTCGATCAGCCGGGCGATCATCGAAGCGCACGAAGGCCAGCTCTGGTTCTCCGCGAACACCCCCTGCGGCGCCGTCTTCCAGTTCACCCTGCAGACCGATCGTCCGGGGACCGCTGCCGGTTGATCACCCGTGGGAATGCCGGGAGTGGACGACCGGGATGTCGAGCATCCCGGCCATTCTGACGAGATCGGCGAGCGACCCGGCATCCATCTTCTTCATCAGGTTGCCGCGATGAATCTGGAGCGTGACCTCGCTGATTCCGAGCTCCGCGGCAGCCTGCTTGTTGAGCAGGCCGCTCGCGACCAGCGGCAGCACCTCCCGCTCGCGAGGCGTGAGAGACGAGACCCGCCGATGCAGCTCGGCCAGCTCGGCTCTCACACGCCGGGCGTCGCGATTCTGCGCCAGCGCCGTGGTGACCGCCCGCATCAGTTCCGCCGAATCGAACGGCTTGGGCAGAAAGTCGACCGCGCCCGCCTTGATCGCGCGAACGGACGACGGAATGTCCCCATGGCCCGTGATGAACACGATGTGCGGATGATCGCCCAGCACCATCCGGCTCTGGAGCTCCAGTCCGTTGATGTCCGGAAGCTCCACGTCCAGGATCAGGCACGCCGGCACGTCGGGCTGCGAATACGCGAGGTATTCGGCAGCGGATCCGAAGGCGACCGCGTGCATGTCGAAGCTCGACAGAAGCTCCGTCAACGACTCACGGATCCTGCGGTCGTCGTCCACGATGAGGACGATGTGGTCTGGCGCCATAGCGGATCGAAATACCAGTCGGGGTCCTGGAAGTATGGCGAAGCCGCCTATTCGATGCGCAGACTCTGCTCCATCGCGTAGCACTGGTCCCAGACGAACACGTCGAACGCAGCCAGTCTGCTCGACCACTTCGGAGCGAGCGCGTTCACGCACTGCAGCGCGACGCGATCGATGAAGTCGTCGAAGCCCGCCCACGGATTGCTCGAATCGAGCGGGTTCAAACCTTCGCCGGGCTTGGTCGTCGCCAGAGCGGCAGCGGCGGCCTGCTTCAGGTCCTTGTCGAAGGCGACCTGTGCAGCGACGTCGGCGTGCGTGCCCGTACGTGCGACGTGCCCACCCACCAACGTCTGCCAGTCCATCCGGCCGATCTCCTCGACCTGTGCGAGGAATGCCGGAATGTCCTGGGCCAGCGCGAGGCGACGCCACGGCATCCAGCCCGGGAACACGACGTCGACGACCATGAGGACGCGCTGCGCGGGCGCCTGGATGAAGATGTTGCCCGGTTCGTGCGCGTTCCCGTGGTAGGAGAGCTCGAGTACCTGACGTCCCACGCGAAGCGTGTGGCGGTCCGAGAAGGTGACGGTGGGCAGCGGTCGCTCGGGGTCCGCGGCGCGCCGGAGCAGCCGCGCCGTTTCGTCGTGCGCGACGATGACCGGGTGCCCGCCCAGCGCTCTCGTTCCACCGATGTGATCGATGTGGGAGTGGCTGTACACGACATGCGTGATCGGCTTGTCGGTCACCTCGGCGATGGCTGCGGGGATGTGCGTCGCGTAGCTCGGAGGCGCGTCGATCACCACGACGCCACCGTCGTAGACCATGAACATCGACTGGTATGCGTTGTCGGTGATCATGTACAACCCGCCACCGAGATCCTGTAGACGATAGGCGTGGCCTCTCGCGATGGGCGGCCCCTTTGCCGCCGCTGGCACGTCGAGGTACTTGCCGGTGCGATTCCCGATCGGCGCGATCGTCGGCATGTTCGGGTACGGCGCTCCCGGCGCTCCCGGCGCTCCCGTAGCCGAGGTCGAGTCGACGGTCGCGGCGTCGGTGCCGGTGCACGCACAGACGACGCCGACGGCCGCGGCGTAGGCGAGCGGCCGCACGTGACGTTGCGCGCGCTCAGTGGAGCGTGTCAGGAAGTCGATGATGCGGTCGAGCATACGATGCTCCGGCGTGAATGGCGTGTTGGATGACTGCGCGAGACGCCGCCGCGTGCGCGCGCAGGCCGATGCGGAAGTCGCACGGCTCGGCAGCGATCACCTGACCATCACCACGAGCGGCTTCGCCTTCTCCACGACATACGTGGCGAGCTCCGCCCCGTTGTTCCGGCCGACGTTCTTCGCTGCGTGGATCGTTCTGGCCGGGATGAACAGGACGTCGCCGGCTTTGAGCGTCGTCGGCGGCCTGCCCTCGACCTGATACTCCAGCGAGCCTTCGAGCACGTACACGATCTCCTCGCCCGGATGCCAGTGCTTGCCGAACGCCACGCCCGGAGCGAAGTCGACGCGCACCTGTACGACTTCGCGGCCGGGAGCATCGAGATCGTGCCGCTGGAGATCGGTGCGCTTGATGCCGGATTGCTGCGCCGGCGTCGCGTGCATCGCCACACCGATTGCGGTGGTGAGTGCCACCACGATCAGGATTCGTATCGTCTTCATGAGGACATCCCGTTCCAGGTGCGAGTTGGTCAGGCGATGGACGACGTGCACACGTCACGCGTCGTCCACCGCCGACGCGCCACTAGCGCAACGGCCTGAACGCCGCGCGCAGCTCCGCCGCGAACAGCTCCGGGTGCTCCCACATGGCGAAGTGGCCGCCCCGGTCGACTTCGTTGAAGTAGCTCAGCGTGGGGAAGGCGCGCTTCGCCCATGCTTCCTGGGCGCGAACGACCTCGCCCGGGAATACCGTGATTGCCACCGGGACCTTGATCTCGGTGGTCCGCTGCGAGGCCGAGCTGGTCAGGTTCTGATCGCGGTTCTCCCAGTAGATCCTCGCCGAGGAGGCAGCGGTGTTCGTCAGCCAGTACAGGGAGAAGTTGTCCAGCACGTCATCGCGCGTCGGCGACTGCTTGGCGTCCGCGCCGTACGACCACTTCGTGAACCCCGAGTGCTGGAGCATCCACCCGGCGAGGCCCGCGGGAGAATCCGTGATGCCGTAGCCGACGGCCTGCGGCCGCGCGCCCATCATCGTCAGGTACGCGAGGCCCCCGCCCCCGACGTACGCTCCGAGGTCGCTGACCGCCGCGCGTTCCTTCTCGGAGAACGCGGCCAACGTGGCCTTGTCGCCGCTGAGCGCCGCTCCCACTTCGGCCGTGATCACCGCCGGGAGGTTGGTGTGGATGCCGCGCAAGCCTGCTGGCGCCTGCCGTCCCATCGCCTCGACGACACCGGCCCCCCAATCGCCGCCCTGCGCGACGTAGCGCGTGTACCCCAATCGCTGCATGAGGACGGCCCATGCGCCGCCGATGCGCTCGAGCCCCCAACCCACTTCGGTCGGCCGCGCCGAGAACCCGAATCCGGGAAGCGACGGGATCACGACGTCGAAGGCATCCTCGGCGCGGCCGCCGTACTTCGTCGGATCGGTGAGCGGACCAATGAGCTTGATCTGCTCGAAGACCGAGCCCGGCCAGCCGTGCGTGATGATCAGTGGCATGGCGTTCGGGTGTGGCGACTTGACGTGGATGAAGTGGATGTCCACGCCGTCGATGTTCGTCATGAATTGCGGCAGGGCATTCAGCTTCGCCTCGCCCTTGCGCCAGTCGTAGCCGTTGCCCCAGTAGCGCACCAACTCCTGCAGCTGCGCGAGCTGAGCGCCCTGCGACGCGTCGGTGACGGTTTCCTTGTCGGGCCACCGTGTCATCTGGAGCCGACGACGGAGGTCGACGATCGCCGCCTCCGACACGTGCGCCCGGTACGGCCGGATGGATGCGTCTTCCGTTGCCGCGTGAGTCGCTGGCATCGCCTGCGGCTGGTCGATGGTGCTGAGCTGTGTCATTGTCGTGTTCCGGCTGGATGTGGTGCGAGCATCGCGGCTCGCGGTTGCGACCTGGGTGTGCGCGAGCGCCGATCGCGATGCGCAAAGGCCCAAGGTGAGCGCGCAGATGGAGAGGAGACGGGCCGTGCTGACCCCGGCTCGTCCGACGTCTCCGATGACGCCGTCGGTTTCAATGGTGAGCGTTCTCATGACGGACTCCGCGAAAGAGTTGATGGCGGTGTGCATGGCCGGGTGAGCTATCGCCGTCCGTCGCGTCAGCCGAGTGCTCGGGCGCGCGTGACGACACACCAGCCAGTGTCGCGGCGGTGTGGAGCTGGGTCGATTGGACGATGGTATTGATCGATCGCGGCGCGACCGCGTCCGGCACTCTCAGGGTCGCGGCGTCGCCGTGTAGGCAGAATCCAGCATGCGGACCGTCGTCAGCGCTCGCCGTCCTGGCCTGCGCCTCGCTACAGGAGGCCGTTCAACATTTCCCCCACCTGTGCCTCGCTTGTCGCGCCTCGGATCTCGCTCCTCATTCCACGTCGCTCTCCGATGCGATCTGCCGATAGCGCTCTCGTGCCTGATCGTACGCGCGCTCCGCCGCATCCCGCTCGCGGCCCCTGATCCGGCCCATCTTCTGCGACCAGCACTGGTCCACCGCCTGGAGACACCATTCGGCGCTCTTGCGCGACGCGCGGATCGGCCGGCCACCCACGACCACGAAGATCGGATTGGTGTGCGCGGAGCCCATGACGCGAAGCGCCATCCACGAGCTTCGCTCCACACGCGCGTCGAACGAGACGTCGCGCAGCACGCCATCGGCGCGGACACGCTGGCTCGCGATGGGCCGTCCATTCCTGATCAGCTCGACCGTGACGTCGCGCGAGCCGGCCACCCGTGCGTGCTCCGGCGTCCAGTATGGCTTCCGCGTCGGATCGGGTGGGTCCGCAGTGAGCGGCGCGGGAGGCAGCAGACACGCCACCCGCGCCGTCGCGCGCACGCTGCCCGGCTGCGCCAGCCGCAGCTCGCTCCCGTTCGCCCCCATCGCCACGCCATTCACCGTGAAGTCCATCAGGTGGCTGAACCCGTCCGACGTGTAGCACCGGCCGTCGCGCACCCCGGCGCACCACGCGTCGTAGGTCAGCGACTGTGGCAGGTGGACGTACGAGCGGCCCGCGCCCACGCGCTCGTCCGACATGCAGGGGAAATCGGTCTCGCCGCTCACGCGGGTTCTGAAGCCGCAGTTGAGCGTGTGGTACCAGATGTTCCACTCGAACGGGTACGGCGTGTCGGCGTTGGAGATGAAATCCACCGCGTCGTGCGCCACGTCCACGATGTACTCGTTGGCGCCGACGTTGTCGAAGGGTGGCATCTCGAAGTTCGGCAGCTC
>DATFOL010000608.1:0-3259 GCA_035265545.1 Gemmatimonadaceae bacterium
GGGGACCAGATCGCCGAATCGCTTGCCGCGCAGGCCGAGGTGGAACGCCTCCTGCTCGGCGACGGCGTCGACCGTGTCGGCCACGAGGACGACGCGGACACGCCGCTCGGTGGGGTGATCGCCGCCCGAACCTGACGACCGCGACGGAAACCGGATGGTGCGCGGAACGTACGCTCCTGTGCATACTTTCCACGACCTTCAGCCATCTCCGTCATGAATCCAGCGGTCGAAATTTTCGCCCAGGTCGCCGCCATCGCCGCCGGGCTGCTCGCGATGGTCTGCGGCATCTCCGTCGTGACCTATCGCTCGGTCAAGCGGGTGGACAGCCGGGTCCAGGCGCCGTCGGCCGAGCTGAAGCGTCAGATCGAAGCGCTCCAGCAGTCGGTCGACGCGATCGCCGTGGAAGTCGAGCGGATCGCCGAAGCGCAGCGGTACGTGGCTCGCCTCGAAGCCGATCGCGATGCACGCCAGACGCTTCCCCTGAACAGCTGACGCGTGGCCGAACGACCACCCCTCCTGCGCCCCAAGCCGCTGCAGAAGGGGGATACCATCGGCGTCGTCGCTTCGTCGTACGCGCCGCGGAGCGGCTGGCTGGCACGAGGCATCAGAGCGCTCGAGCGCGCGGGATACGGAGTGATCGTCGATCCCGAGCTCGGCACGGTGCGCCGGTACACGCGCCCCGAGGACGAGCGGCGCGCCGCGCGCTTCACCGAGATGTGGATCGACCCGCGCGTCGCCGCGATCATCGGCGGCACCGGCGGCTACGGCGCCGTTCGCATGCTTCCCTACCTCGATCCCCAGCTATTCGCCGCGCACCCGAAGGCCTTCGTCGGCTACTCCGACATCACCGTGCTCCACGTCTGGCTGGAGCGACTCGCGGGGCTGCGCACCTTTCACGGCCCGACCGTGGACGATCTCATTCCCAGCGCGCGCGACATCACCACCGCCTCGCTGTTGACCGCGCTCACGACCCCGCGCCCCACGACGCGAATGGGACGTGATCTCGCACGCAGCGTGCAGCCGGGCCGCGCGACGGGACGGCTCGTCGGCGGCAATCTCGCGCTCGTGCAGCAGACGATCGGCACGCCCTACGAGATCGACACCACCGACGCGATCCTGTTTCTCGAGGAAGTGCGCGATCCCATGTCGTTCGTCGACGAGCGGCTCGTGCAGCTCCGTGCGACGGGGCTGCTGGCGAAAGTGCGCGGCATCGTGTTCGGGCATCTTTCGCTCGACCGCTCCGAGGAAGACGAGTTCGAGGATTTCGTGCTGGACCTGGTCTCCGACCTCGGCGTCCCGGTAATCATGGACTTCCCCGCGGGTCACGACAGTCCGAATCTCACGTTGCCGATGGGGACGGAGGTCGAGCTGGTGGCCGAGGAGAGCACTGGCTGGATCGTCTACCGGGAGGACGCGTTGGCTCCGAGCGGCGCTGCGCCATCTCCATCGTCGTGAACTCTGCGGCGCGTTGAACTGCGTCGCCTGCCGAGAGCGCCAACGTTGCGCCGGCATCTCCTGAGAGTTATGAACGGACGCACCTCGTCGGCGAGCGGTGCCGACGCGGTCAGAGCAACCAGGACCCATACGACTGATTAGACGCAGGAGGAGGTCCGCATGCGACAGGTCCTCGCTCTTGGGCTTCGGGCAGGCCTGGCACTGCTGTTGGTCGGCTGCGTCGGCAGAACCCACTCGCCGCCTGGCGATACTGCGCCCCGTCCGCGCTCGCTCGAGAACACGTACTGGCGACTGACGGAGGTGCGCGGCGGGCCTGCGGTCGCCGCCGACAGTGCGCGAGAAGCTCATCTGCGGTTCGTCGCTGATTCGGGTGGCGGCGCGCGCGTAGCTGGTTCGACCGGCTGCAATCGCCTGAATGGCTCCTACACTCGCGACGGCGCCGCGCTGCGATTCGGACCCGCTGCGACGACCCGTATGGCCTGCATCGACCCGGCGATCGGTGCACAAGAGGCGGCGCTGCTCGCCACTCTCGCCGCGACGACGCGCCATGCGATCGTGGGCGACGTTCTCACACTCTCCGCGGGCGAGCGACCGCTCGCTCGGTTCACCGCCGCGACCACGCGATAGATACGCGCACTCGAGACCACCTGGACTCGGGATGTCGCTCACCAACCCAACTCGCGATGCTTCGATGACCGAACACACCTCCGAACTATTCGCACGTGCGTGGCGCTCGATGCTCGCCGCCGTCTGCTTCGCCGCGGCTCCTCACCTCGCCGACGCACAGGCATCGTCCGCCGACGCGGCAGCGCTCCACACCATCGTCGACGGCGGTCGGCACCCCTCCATGCGCTGGCCGCGGCTCGTCGACGTCAGCGCGGACCTGCGCGGCGCATATGAGGCCGCAGCGTGGACGCCGCTGTGGAGCCGCGACGGGCGTCCGACTGCGGCCGCGATGGCCATGCTCGACCAGTTCGCGGCGGCCGACGCACGCGGGCTTCGTCCAGACGACTACGACGCGTCGACGCTCCGCCGACTCGCGAGTGAGGGCCGGCTCGACACGCCGGCCGCGCGCGCCGCGTTCGACGTCGCACTGAGCGCGGACGCCGCGCGCTTCATGCGCGCCCTCCGCTTCGGACGCGTCTCCGCACGTGCGGCGCACGCGGAGCTGCGCTTCCCGGCCGAGCTGCTCGACGCGGCCTCCATGGTGCGCGCGCTCGCGCAGAATCCGGCGCCCGCGGCGACACTCGATGCGTTCGAGCCACCGTACGAGCACTATCGGTTGCTCAAGGTGGCGCTCGCGCGCTACCGCGCGCTGGAGCGCGATACTTCACTGCGCGGGGTGACCGTGGCAACGACGCTGAAGCCGGGCGGAAGCGATTCCGGTGTACCTCGGTTGCGGCGACTCCTGCGCGCGCTCGGCGACCTCCCCTCCGATGCGTCGGTCGTGCAAGCGTCCGTGTCCGATTCCGCGACGTACGAGCCGGCGCTCGTCGACGCGGTGCGGCATTTCCAGCGCCGGCAGGGGCTCGAGGGCGACGGTGTGCTCGGTGCAGGCACCCGCGCGCGACTCGACCAACCATTCGCAGCGCGTAGCGAACAGATCGCGCTCACGCTCGAACGATGGCGGTGGCTGCCACATGCCTTCACCGACCCACCGGTGATCGTCAACGTGCCGGCGTTCCGCCTGCACGCGTTCTCCTCCGCAAGCGACCGCGAGGCGGATCTCCTGAGCATGGACGTCGCCGTGGGCGACGCGTTCAACCATCGAACGCCGGTGTTCTCGGACTCGCTGCGCTACCTC
>DATFOL010000609.1:0-8839 GCA_035265545.1 Gemmatimonadaceae bacterium
ACGACGCGAATGCCGTTCGCCTTGGCGATCTCGGTCATCCCGATGAGGTTGTCGGCAATCATCTCCTGCGTGCTCGGTCCCGTGTTGCCGGCGATGTCGTTGATGCCGGCCAGGATCACCACGACCTTCGGCTTGAGCGCCACGACATCCTGCCTGAAGCGCACGAGCATCTGCGGCGTGGTCTGTCCGCTGATGCCCCGGCCGACGTACGGCTTGTCAGGGAACATGGTCGGGAACGACTTCGCCCAGGCGTCGGTGATCGAGTTGCCCATGAACACGACGCGATCCTCACCCGCAGCCGGAGCACCGAGGGCGGCGTTCGCCGGCCGGTAGCGCGCCAGGTTTGCCCAGTCGTTGCGCAGCCGTTCCATCGCGGCGATCTGCTGCGGCGTGAGCGGCGTGAGGCTCGGTGAGGTGGTCGCGGCGGGCGTGGCGCCAGAAGGTGCCGGCGCCGGCGCGGGAGTCGACGTCGGAGCGCATCCGACGAGGACGGCGAGCAGCGCGAACCGGGGTGCGAGGAGTCGGACGGGCAGCATGATCGGTGACGGGGTGAGAGTCGGCGGCAAGCTAGCGCGAAGCCTCCCGCAGGCTAGTCCGCGCACTCAGCACGCTCGGCGAGGGAGAGACGGGGAGCGAATGCGAGAATGGCCTCCCGGACGTCTCCCGAAGAAACCCCGATAACGTTAGATTGATCGTATGCCGCGCGCCAACTTCCAACTCCAGGCTCCCTTCCAGCCGGCGGGCGATCAGCCCAAGGCGATCGCCGAGCTGATGTCGGGTCTCGAGCGGAACGACCGCTTCCAGTCGCTGCTCGGCGTCACTGGGTCGGGCAAGACGATGACGATGGCGAACGTCATCGCGCAGTACGGGAAGCCGACGCTCGTCATGAGCCACAACAAGACGCTCGCCGCCCAGCTTTACGGCGAGATCAAGAGCTTCTTCCCGCAGAACGCGGTCGAGTACTTCATCTCGTACTACGACTACTATCAGCCGGAAGCCTACGTCCCGACGACGGACACGTACATCGAGAAGGACGCCTCGATCAACGAGGACATCGACCGTCTCCGGCTGCGCGCCACGTCGTCGCTCATGGAGCGGGACGACGTGATCATCGTCGCCACGGTGAGCGCGATCTACGGTCTCGGCGATCCGGTGTCGTACCGCGAGCAGATGGTGACGATCACGCAGGGGCAGCGCGTGAATCGGGACGACGTGCTCCGGGCGCTCGTGAAGATCCAGTACAACCGGAACGACGTCGCGTTCGAGCGCGGCACATTTCGCGTACGCGGCGATACGGTCGAGATCTTCCCGGCGTACGAGGAGCAGGGGGTGCGCGTCGAGCTGTGGGGCGACGAGGTGGAGCGGATCTCGAAGATCAACGTGCTCACGGGCGAGACCATCGCGACGCTGGAGCGCGCGGCGATCTATCCCGCCAAGCACTTCGTCACCCAGCGCCCCACGCTCGAGCGAGCGGTGAAGCTGATCCGCGAGGAGCTGACGGAGCGGCTCGCGGAGCTCAAGAGCGCCGGCCGTCTGCTCGAGGCGCAGCGGCTGGAGAGCCGCACGAACTTCGACATCGAGATGATGCTCGAGATCGGCACCTGCGCCGGAATCGAGAACTACTCTCGCCATCTCTCCGGTCGCTCCAGCGGCGAGCGGCCCGCGTGTCTGTTCGATTACTTCCCCGACGACTTTCTCGTCGTGGTCGACGAGTCGCACGTCACGCTGCCCCAGATCGGCGGCATGTTCAACGGTGACCGCGCGCGCAAGCTGACCCTCGTCGACTACGGATTCCGGCTTCCCAGCGCGCTCGACAACCGGCCGCTGATGTTCGACGAGTTCCTCTCACTGACACCGCGCGCCGTGTTCGTCTCGGCCACGCCAGGTGATCTGGAGCTCCGGCTGTCGGAGGGCGTCGTCGTCGAGCAGATCATCCGGCCGACGGGTCTGATCGATCCGGAGATCGAGGTGCGACCCGTACGCGGGCAGGTGGACGACCTGCTCGGCGAGATCCGGAAGCGCGCCGCGATCGGCGAGCGCGTCCTCGTCACCACGTTGACGAAGCGGATGTCGGAGGACCTCACCGACTATCTCCAGCAGGTCGGCGTGCGCGTGCGGTACATGCACTCTGACATCGATGCGATCGAGCGCATGGAGATCGTGCGCGGACTGCGACTCGGGGACTTCGACGTGCTCGTCGGGATCAACCTGCTGCGCGAAGGTCTCGACATGCCCGAGGTGTCGCTGGTCGCGATCCTCGATGCCGATCAGGAAGGCTTCCTGCGCTCCGACCGTTCGCTGATCCAGACCGTCGGCCGCGCCGCGCGCCATCTCAACGGCAAGGCGATCTTCTACGCTGACCGGATCACCGGCTCGATGCAGCGCTGCATCGACGAGACGGCACGTCGCCGCGAGATCCAGCGCGCCTACAACGAGGAGCACGGCATCACGCCGGTCTCGGTCTCGAAGAGCGTCGACCAGGTGCGCTTCATCACGCGCGTCGCGGACGCGCGCACGGAGCGCGAGGACGACCGTGGCCCGAAGCGGCGGAAGGTAGCCGAGGCCGAAGCACCGGCGTACGACATGGTGGATCCGGAGACGCTCGTCGCGATGCTCGAGCAGCAGATGCGCGAGGCCGCGACGGCGCTGGACTTCGAGGCCGCGGCGCGGCTGCGTGATCAGCTGTTCGAGGTGAAGGCGCGCATGGCCGGAAGCGGCGCGCGCTCCGCCGTTGCCGCCGACGCCGCAGCGACCTCCCGCCGATGAGCAATGCGCCGGCTCCTGATCGCGAGGGCCACGAGCCGCTCGTGCCCCCCCTCGCCGATCAGGGCGCGCTGGCGATGAACGAGGCGGAGCTTCGCGACTGGGGGCGGCGGTTCGGCCGCTCGGCGCACCCCCCGCTGGTGGTGACCCTCTCCGGCGAGCTCGGGGCAGGGAAGACGACACTGGTACAGGCGATCTGTGAGGGATACGGCGTCACGGCCGAGGTGACGAGCCCGACCTTCGCACTGGTGCAGGAGTACGACGCGCCGCGATCCACTGTGTACCACCTGGATTTGTATCGCCTCGAGCGTCCCGATCAGCTCGACGCGCTGGCGTGGGACGAGATCCTGTCTGCACGCGCGCTCGTGTTGGTCGAGTGGGCCGATCGAGCGACCGAGCGTCTGCCGAGGGGGCGCATCACTCTCTCGCTCCAGCACCTTCCCGACGACCCAGAGCGTCGCCTGCTGTACGCCGGATGGCACGCGTGATCACGCTCGTCCTCGAGGCGTCGACCTATGCCGGGAGCGCTGCCCTGCTCGACGGAGAGCGGCTGCTCGGCGAGCGGTCGGTGGCGATGCGTGGACGAGAGCACGAGGCGTTGATGCCTGCCGTGGCCGAGCTGATGAGCGCGCATGGATTGAGCGCTGGCGCGATCGACCGCGTCGTCTGCGGCGCGGGTCCGGGGAGCTTCACTAGCCTTCGGATCGCCGGTGCGATCGCGAAGGGGATCGCGCTCGCCGCCGTGTGTCCCTTGGTCCCGATCTCGTCGCTCGCACTCGTGGTCGCGTCGCGCGAGCCATTCGTGGCGGGCCGCTACCTCGCGGCGATCGACGCGCTGCGGGGAGAGCACTACGTCGGTCTGTTCGAGGTCGGGGAGCGGGGCACCGTGCGGGCTCTCGGCCCGGAGCTCCGGATTCCGTCGGAAGCAGTGCTCGGGCGCGCGGCGTCCGAGGACGCCGTCGCTTTGGGTCCGGGCCGCGACGGGGTCGCCCGGATCGACCCGCGTGCCGCGGGCGCCGCCAGGCTGGTCGATCTGCTCGACGCGACGCCCGCTGCCGATCTGGCCGGGTGGGAGCCTGCGTACGGTCGGCTCGCGGAGGCGCAGGTGAAGTGGGAGGCGACGCACGGCCGGCCACTCGAGGCCGTATGACCGCGGTGGCCTCGAAACCGCTGCACATCCGCCGTGCGGTGCGTGACGACCTTCCCGGGATCCTCGCGATCGAGCGCGCGTCGTTCTCTGACCCGTGGACGGAGGAGTCGTTCCTGACCGCCCTCGATCTGAACCGGATGCAGCTGCTCGTCGCGGAGACGCCCGCCTCCGAGAGCGGGGATGGCGCGTCGGCACTGGCCGGGTATGTTGTGGCTCTCGTCATCGGTTCGGAGGCGGAGATCGCGGACCTCGCGGTGGCTGCGGACTGGCGGCGGCGCGGGATCGGGCAGGCCCTGCTGACGCGTTCCATCGCGGAGTTGGCCGCCGCAGGCGTCCGGACGCTCTATCTCGAAGTTCGCGAGTCGAATAGGGCGGCGAGAACGTTGTACGAATCGAACGGATTTCGATCCGTCGGGAGACGGCGGGGGTATTATCGCCAGCCGGTCGAGGACGCTCTGTTGCTCAGGCGGGAGATCGGTACGAGCTGAAGTGAAGTGTCACGTGAGGTTGAACGGGCACGTCGTTGCACGGCGGTCGTTTACGGATGTGTGCACGAATTCGGTGGCGTCATCAATGGACTTAATCTTTAGCGTGTGCGGCGAGGCATCGATCAACTCGCCCAGGAGGAGTGTATGAGCCGGAGCTTGAACAAGGTGACGCTGATTGGGAACCTCGGGAACGACCCCGAGGTGCGGTCGACTACCGGCGGCAATCGCGTCGCGACATTCTCGCTCGCGACGAGCCGCTCGTGGAACGACGCGAGCGGCGCGAAGCAGGAGAAGACCGAGTGGCACCGCTGCGTGGTGTGGAACACCAAAAGCTCGCAGCTGGCCGACATCGTCGAGAAGTACGTCAAGAAGGGCGACAAGCTGTACGTCGAGGGGCGGATCGAATACCGCCAATGGCAGGACAAGGATGGCCAGACGCGCTACTCGACCGAGATCAACGTTCGCGAGCTGATCATGCTTGGCGGCGGCTCGGGCGGCGGCCGTTCCGGCGGCGACTTCGACAGCGAGGCCGCGAATGGCTCGCGTCCGCGCGCGGCGAGCCCGGCGAAGGCGAAGGCTGGCGGTGGGGAGGACTTCGAGGACTTCCCGGGCGCCCTGGCCGACGAGGACGACGATCTGCCGTTCTGAGGCCATCGCGACTGCTGTGTGATACGACGAACGGGCGGTGCTCCCCAGAGCACCGCCCGTTCGCATACACGTCTGCGCCGCGCCGGTCAGTTCGCCGGCATCACGTAGAGCGACCGCTCGTCCATCGGAAGGCGGACCGAGAGCCGGGACCCCGGGGCGAGGGCAATCGAACCGGTGCTCGGCGTGCGCGTGCGCGCGAGGAGTCGGGCGAACACCGTGATCGTGCCGCGACCGGCGATCTCGCGGGGGACGGTGAGCGTCTCCGTTCTACCGGCGAACACGGTGCCAATGCGCCGCGCACCACCCGCTCCGCTAGCAGCGATGAAAACGTCCGCTTGGGCGAGCGACTCGTTCTTGAACTCGAGCGTCGTCGGTTCTTCGGATTCGCTGATGTTGCCCATGTCCCTGCCTTTCTTGGTGTTTGCGCAGGCGGACAGAGCCGTGAGCGTGAGCACCAACAGAGCGCGGCGGGCGCGACTGGAGCGAAGTGTTGCGGTCATCATGGAATAGCCCTCGATCGGGTGCACGGGAAGCCAGGCAGCTCAATGGTGCGGCGAGCCGCGCCCCCGCACCAGGACTGGAGCATTCGAGGTGCCATCATCCCGCTTCGGGCGTCGGCGTCGAGCGCGGACTCCGTCCTTGCCGGAGCGGCACTCGAGGCCCGCCCACGGTGTAGGACACGCATCTCGCCCGCGCCCCTCCATGGCAGGCGCGACGCAGTCGGTTGAAACGAAACGATCTCATGTCTGGAGGCACGAGCATGCTTCGCCGTCGAAGCGATCGCCTCGCCCGTGGGGCGGCGGTCGTCGCACTCTTCTCGTTGGCGCCGGGTCTGGCCGTCGGCCAGCAGCCAGCATCATCTCGGGACGCCGCGGCGACGAATGCCGCGGTCGCCCAGCTTCAATCGTTGAGCGACGCCTTCGCCACCGTCGCGGCGCGCGTGCGACCTAGCGTCGTGTACATCACGGCTCGCCAGGCGCCGCGCGCAGTTGCGCAGCGGAACCAGCGCTCCGCGCCCATGATGCCGGGGCTGCCCCCCGAGCTGCGCCGGTTCTTCGAGATGCCGGGAATGCCCGATGACGGTCAGCCGCGCAGTGGTCGGGCAGCCGGCTCGGGGTTCATTGTGTCGGCGGACGGCTTCGTGCTGACGAACAGCCACGTCGTCGACAGCGCGACCCAGGTTACGGTTCGGCTTCTCGATCGCCGCGAGTTCCCGGCGCGAGTGGTCGGTACCGACCCGACGACTGATGTCGCGGTGCTGAAGATCGAAGCCACCGGGCTGACGCCGGCGCCGCTCGGCGACAGCGACGCAGCGCGGGTCGGTGAGTGGGTGCTCGCGGTCGGCAATCCGCTCGGCGAGAACCTCACCTTCACCGTGACCCAGGGCATCATCAGCGCGAAGGGTCGGTCGCTGAATCTCCCGAATCGGTCGCAGAGCAGCATTCAGGATTTCATCCAGACCGACGCGGCGATCAACCCGGGCAACTCGGGTGGTCCGCTCGTGAACGTGCGCGGCGAGGTCATTGGCATCAACGGCGCGATCGCCAGTCCGACGGGATTCAGCGCGGGATACGGCTTCGCCGTGCCGATCAACCTGGCGCGCGCGGTGATGAGTCAGATCCGCACCAACGGGCGCGTCGAGCGTGCCGCGCTCGGTGTGCTGGTGCGCGACGCGACGACGGACGACGCGGCGTACGTCGGGCTCCCCGAGAACCGTGGTGTGCTCGTGCAGGACTTCGGTAGCGAGGACTCACCGGCCAGACGCGCCGGACTGCAGGCGGGCGACGTGATCATCTCGGTCGGTGGCCGCTCGGTGGACTACGTCGCGCAGTTGCAGGAAGCGATCGCCTTCCGCAAGCCGGGTGAGACGGTGGAGGTGGAAGTCGCGCGAAAGGGTGGTCAGCGGGCGAAGATCCGTGTTCCGCTGCAGCGAGTGCCCGAGCCGCGCGCGGTGGCCGCCGCTCCGCGCGCCACGCCTCCGGCTGCCGAGGAGACGGCGCGGACCTCGTCGGTTTCGTCGCTCGGGATCACGGTCTCGCCGCTCGATGCCGCGACGATCCGCGAGCTGCAGCTTCCTGCGGACGTGCGCGGCGTCGTCGTCACCGATGTGGACGACACCAGCCCAGCGGCTGGTCGACTCGCGACACCGCGCACCGGCGGCCCCGACGTGATCCTCTCGGTCGAGGGGGAGGCGGTGGCGTCGCCTGATGCGCTGCGGAGCGCACTGCGATCGGCGAAGCCGGGCGACATCGTATCGCTGCGCATCTACAACGTGCCGGCGAAGAACCGGCGGGTGGAGCGCGTGCGGGTCGGGACGAACGCCGGGCGCTGAGCCGAGGCACGTAGCGCCTCCAAGACGGCAGGCGCAGCATACGACGGGGCCCGAGAGACACGTCTCTCGGGCCCCGTCTGCACTCCGGACGTGCGGCGCGTGCAAGGATTCCGATCCCTCCGGCATCTAGAGAGCATGGCCCGATCTGACGACGCGTGTGCCGCCGAGGCGAGGTGGAGCGCGCGCAGACCTTGCCGGAAGGGCTATCGCGCGAACGCCGAGCGTCTCGCACAGGTCAGGGAACGCGCCGAGCTGGCGTTGGCGCGGCGGTTCGACGCGGCGCGCTTCGTTTCTGCCGCCGACTCGGCCGCGGACGCACAGCGCGCTTGCTCGGCGCGGGCGCGTTTAGCGGGGAGACCAGGAGGCCCCATAGGGTGCCTTCGCGAAAGAGACCTACGTCACAAAGCCGACAACGAGCTCGATCCAGCGGTCGCGCTCGTTTCGCCGCTGCAGCCGAATCGTCCTCCAAGCAGCCTTCCCGCCGCCGTCGGCGGCGGCTCTACGCTGTCCTCCCGCGCCTTCTCGCCTGGCGCCGCACCCCCTCGAGCGCGTGATGACCTCTCGTCTCGGTCGGTCGTTGACCGCCGCCGCCCTGCTCTCGGCCACTGCCATCGCCCCCGCAGTCGCGCAGGGTGCGCGAAGCGATGCCAGTACGCACACCGTCAAGCGTGGCGACACGCTCTGGGATCTGGCTCGCCGGTACATCGGCGACCCGTACCTCTGGCCGGAGATCTACCGGCTGAACACCGACCAGATTGAGGATCCGCACTGGATCTATCCAGGCGAGGTGCTTCGGCTGACTGGGCGCGCGGTGGCGTCCACCCAGCCAGCCCCGACGGCCGCCGCGCCCGCACCCGGCCTGGCTGCGTCCGCCCCGGCACCGGCGCCGTCGGCGATGTCCGAGAATACGGTGTTTTCGCCTCAGCCCGTGGAGTTCGCGCGGGCGCGGCGAGTCGCACGTCGGTACGTCGCGTCGCGGGTGCCACGGGGCGACATCGTGCGCGCGCCGTTCTACGATCGCGTTGGCGGGCCGCGAAATTATGGCCGCGTGATGTTCGGCGCCGACCTGCCCGGCGTCGACAAGCCCCGCCCGAACCACAACTTCCAGCCCTTTGATCGGCTGCTGATGGTGCCACCCGAAGGGAGCGCTGCGGCGCTGCGGGACCGCTTCATCGCCTACGAGCTCGGGGCGAGCAACGAGGACGTCGGCACCGTCGTGGTTCCGGTGGCCATGCTGCAAGTGGTGCGCGCTCCGCGGAACGACGAGCCCGCGACAGTCGAGGTCCGCGAGCTCTACGGCACGCTGAACGCGGATACCAAGGTCATCCCTCTCGACACCACCGGCGTCGGTGTCCAGGGTCGGGTGGTCGCCGTGCCGGAGGGATCGGGCCCGACGGCGAAGCTGCTCGAGGTCCATCGCTCCTCGGTGCTCCCGTCGCTCGACAGCTTCGTGCTGTT
>DATFOL010000610.1:0-6053 GCA_035265545.1 Gemmatimonadaceae bacterium
CATGAGCCGCTCGGGCGAGTAGCGGTTCGGGAACAACAGCGAATCGCTCACGTCGTTCAGCGCGGCGCGGAGCAACCCGAATCGCTCGGCCGCGGTGGCGAACAGCGTCGACAGCCCGTGGTCGTCGGCGAGCCGATGACCTGCCGCGAGCCGGTACCCCCTGCGTCCCATCTCCTCGTAGTAGTCGAGGTCGGGCCCGCCCCGGCGCCATTTCCGGTGCTCGATGTAGTCGGGGAACAGACCGCTCAGCCACAATGCGTAGTTACCGAGGTGCGTGCGGACGAGGAAGCTGCGCCGACCGTCCGGGTCGTCCACGTCGGCCATCAGCGCCGCAAGCGAATCGTACAGCTGATCGTCGGACGCGCTCACCCGGTGCGCGTTGTCGCGCATGCCGAAGTGCATCAGGACGGCCGCGACGTAATCGGCCAGCCGCCGGTCTTCCTCGCCCAGCCGCTTCAATGCGTGGCGGACCATCACGTAGGAGAACAACGGAAGGGACGCCCACGTGCCCTGGCCCGTGCGCATCAGCGCCGAGGGCAGCCGCGGATCGTCGAGCACCGCGTCGATCCCCTGATCGGACAGCGTCTGCTCGATCTCCTCGAGCGGTGTCCCAGAATCCCGCGCGATCAACCGAGCGACGAGCTGCGCGTCGTCGCGCGTGAGATGATGCCGGACCGTCGCCTGAAGCATGTCGGACCTCCTCGTCTGCGTATACCCCTGCAACCAAGGAAAGGAATGGCAGAAGCCGTTCCTCTGAGTCTGACGACGCAAATCGCGTGAGCGTACAAAGTTGGCACTCACGCCCGGCGACTGCTGATCGCTTCGCGCTAGCGGGGCCTCCCCGACGCATTCGCCACGGCGCGCCCCGATTCCACGATCAGCCGCGTCACTCGCGCCATCTTGGCGAAATCGATCTTGCCCGGCTCGTCGCTCGCCTTGTGGTAGTCGTCGTGCAGACCGCTGGTGAAGAAGACGATGGGGATCCCCTTCTTCGCGTAGTTGAAGTGATCGCTGCGCTCGTAGATGTGCTCGGGGTGGTTCGGGTTGTCCCACTCTCGATTGAAGGCGAACGGCGGCGCGAGCGTCGCGTTCACGCTGTCGATGATCACGCCGAGCCGCTTGCTCTGCCCGTTCGGCGCGGCCTGCGGCCCTACCACGTAGAGCAGGGAATCCGCGTTGCGCCCGATCATGTCGGCGTTGATCTGCGCCACGATCGAGTCGATCGGCACCGTCGGGTGATCGGTGAACCAGCTGGAGCCGAGCAGTCCCTTCTCCTCCCCGATGTGCCAGACGAAGAGCACCGACCGGCGCGGCTTCACTGGCGCCTGCTGCATCACGCGCGCGACCGCGAGCAGTGCCATGCTCCCCGACCCGTCATCGTCGGCTCCGTTGGCGATCGAGTCCCCTGCCGTCGGCTTCACCACGCCCACGTGGTCATAGTGCGCGCCGTACGCCACGTAGGTCGAGCGCAGCGCCGGATCGCTGCCACGCACGATCGCGGCGACGTTGTAGCCCGTGACCTGGCTCTTGACCTGCTCGATCCGCGCCGTGAGCCGGCGGCCGGTGAGCACCTGTGCCTTGTCGTCGGCCGGCCATCCGGTTGGCAGCAGTGGCGAGCCGACGGCAGGGACGCCGAGCATGATCAGCGGGAGTTGCCGTTCGCTCTCGGGTAGCTCGGGCGCATTCGTCCGCAGCGTCACCGCACGGAGGACCGAAGGCCCTGCCTGCTCGAACAGCTCCGAGCCCTTCCCGGTGAGGAGCACGATCACCGCCGCTGGCCGTTGTGGCAGGATTCCCGCGAGCCGCTGGCTGATCGCACCCTGCGCCTCGAGCTCGGCGCGCTTCGCCGAATCCACCCCGGCCGGCGCGCCGTTCACCACCACGACGACCTTGCCCTGGAGCGAGAGTCCCGCGAGGTCGTCCCGCTTCGGGTTCGCGAGCGACAGTCCATACCCGGCGAACACGATCTCGCCCTCGGCGATCCGCCTCGTCGGCGGGACGCCCGCTCCCAGGTTGAGCAGCGGGATGACGTCGGCTCCGACCGCGAGCGGGCGCGCATTGCCTCCCTCCTCCACCGCGACGCGCGTCCCTGGTCCGAAGACCTCCTTTTGCATGGGCACACGCTGGAGGAATCCACTGTCACCGGCCGGCTCGAGGCCGAGTTGCTCCAGCCGCGCCACGAGAAACCGCATCGCGCGCGCCGCGTCCTCGGTCGCCGTCTCGCGGCCACGCATCGAGTCGTCCGCGAACGCATAGACGTCGCGTCGTAGCTCAGCGGCCGTCACCGCGCCCAGGGCAGGCGCGACCGCTACGGGGGCCGGCGCGGTGCGTGGAGTCGCGGCACACCCGGCTCCGAGCATGAGGAGGACGGGAACGACGAAACGGTGCATGGCGGAACTCCGGTGCTCGCAACGGGATTGCCCGACCCATCCGGCCCGGGCGGCTGTGACGTGAGGCGTGAGGCTAGTCATTGCGGGGAGCACTCGCAAGCGAAGGTCCGCGCGAGCACGATGATGAACGTGGATCGATCTCGTGTGTATGATTCGCCACCGGCGGAGTGCCTCGAGGGTGGCGACGGTCCCATCGGCTCCCCTAGCTTTCGAAACGCCCGCACTCGCGCACTCCAGGATTTCGTGCTGTACTTCTGCATCCCCGCCTACAACGAAGCTCCCACCGTCGGCCTGCTGATCTGGCGCCTTCGTAAGGTGTTCCAGGAGCAGCCGCGTGAGTACGAGGTGCTCGTCTACGACGACGGTAGCACCGACGCGACGTCCGAGACGCTGGCGCCGTATCACAAGGTGATGCCGCTGACCGTCCTGGGCGGAACGCGCGTGGGCTACGCGGCCGCCCTGGACGCGCTCTGCCGCGAGGCGTCGCGCCGCACTCGGTACCCCCGCCGTGACGCGGTGATCGTGCTACAGGCCGACTTCACCGATCAACCGGAGCACCTCCCCGAGCTGATCAAGCGTTTCGATGGCGGCGCCGACATCGTTGTCGCCGAGCGGCCGGCCGATACGCCCACGGTGCCACAGCCGGTGCGGACCCTGCGCCGCGTGGCCCCCTGGCTCATTCGGCCTTTCGTGTCCGTCGCCGGCGTGCGCGACCCGTTCGGAGCCCTGCGCCTGTACCGGGTATCCGTCATCCGTGATCTTATCAAGGATCGCGGTGACGCGCCGCTGGTGATGGGCGAGGGCTGGTCGGCCAACGTGGACCTGCTGCTCCGCGCCGCCCCGCACGCCAGGCGCGTCGAGACGGTGGAGCTCGCGCCGCGCTACGACGTCCGTTCGCGCGACACCCGGGTGCGCGCCTGGAACGACGCGATGGCGCTTTTCCGCTTCGCGCGAAGCGCCCGCGGTCGCAGCGTCCGAGCCGCCCGCGCATGATCCTTGGCTTGGGCCGGCGATTGCGCGTGCTCGCGCTCGCCGCCCTGGGTGTCGGCGCTCCGGCGCTGGCCCAGGGTACGGGCAGTCGATTGCCCGTTCCGTGGGACGTCGGAGAGCGGCTCGAGTACGAAGTGCGATTCGGCCGCCTCAAGGTCGGAAGGGGGACCATGGAAGTCGCTGGCATCCAGGAGGTGCGCGGTCGCGAGACATGGCACACCGTCTTCACCGTGCGCGGCGGAAACTTCATGTACCGGGTGAACGACAAGTACGAGAGCTGGATCGACACCCACACCGGGAACTCGCTGCGCTTTCGGCAGGATCAGCACGAGGGCAACCGCGACGTCGAGCGCACCTTCGAGTTCTTCCCGGATCGTGCGATGTTCTCCGAGAACGACGAGCCGGAGGAGGCCAGCGTACACAACCCGCTGGACGATGGCTCGTTCATCTACTTCGTCCGATCGATCCCGCTCAACGTCGGGGAGACGTACAGCTTCGAGCGGTACTTCCGTCCCGATCGGAATCCGGTGACCATCCGTGTCCTGCGGCGCGAACGCATCCGCGTGCCGGCCGGCGAGTTCGACGCCATCGTGGTGCAGCCGATCATCAAGTCGCGCGGGCTCTTCTCCGAGGACGGGCACGCGGAGATCTGGCTTTCGGACGACGAGAATCACATCATGCTGCAGATGAAGTCGGGCCTGAAGATCGGATCCCTCAACCTGTTCCTGAAATCGTACCGTCCAGCCCCGGCGCGGACGAGCGCCAAGCCCTAGACTCGGCGCCCGCTCCGGCCGAGGCGGATCTCTCGGCCGTACGCACGGTTCCGGTCGCCGTCCGTCCCAACAAGGTCAGCGCCCGCGACTTCGCGCAGCCACCCGGCGAGGACCGCTCCTTCCGCGCGTTCCTCCACGCGCTCCCGGACGTCCTCGTTGCACGTGACTTCCGCGCCGTCGTTCGCGCGGTCGCCGACGCTGCCCGACGGTCCCGGGGCGTCGTGGTGATGCTCGGCGGGCATGTCGTGAAGACCGGCCTCGCGCCTTTGCTCATCGAGTTGATGCGACGCGGCATCGTCACGCACATCGCGATGAACGGCTCGGCAGCGATCCACGACTACGAGGTCGCTCGCTTCGGCGCGACGTCGGAGGACGTCGCCGCGGGCCTGAAGGACGGCACCTTCGGCATGGCCGACGAGACCGGACGCGAGATGAACGAAGCGTTCATCGACGGGATGCGCGAGGGGCTCGGCATGGGTGAGTGCCTCGGTCGTGCGCTCGAGCGACGATCCACGCTCGCGAATCCCGAGCTGTCGCTCCTCCTTGCGGCGCGACTCCACAGTGTGCCGCTCACTGTCCACGCCGCGCTCGGCGCCGAGATCATCCATCAACATCCCGCCGCCAACGGCGCCGCCATCGGCGACACCAGCCACCGCGACTTCCGCCGCCTGGCCGGCTCCCTCTCCCGGCTCCACGACGGTGGCGTGGTGCTCAACCTGGGCAGCGCGGTGATCATGCCCGAGGTGTTCCTCAAGGCCCTCACCATCGCGCGCAACCTCGGCGACGGAAAGCCCGAGCACTTCACCAGCGTCGACCTCGACATGCAGCGCCACTACCGTCCGCGCATGAACGTCGTCCAACGCCCCACCCTGCACAGCGGGAAGGGATACGAGATCACGGGGCATCATGAGATCATGGTGCCGATGCTCGTGTGGGCCGTAGTTACGGAGTTGGACGGCTAAGGCACTGCTGTACTTTGTACTCCCTACAATCGATGGACCTGGACCGGCATACCAGCCCCACGAATGCAGGGTCGGCTACGGCAGGTTAGCTATCAGCTTGGCGAGCATGCGCTGGATTGTCTTCAGCTCTCCGAGGTATCGCTCTCGCACTTCGGAGTCCATGTAGCCGAGATCCGACGCGATCAGCAGATGATTTTCGGTCTCACTCGCTGACCCTGACGCCATCTGAAAGTATCGGACGGTTTCCTTGCGCGAGCTCTTCCCACATCCCTCGGCGATCGTTGCTGGTATCGAGAGCGACGCGCGTCGCAACTGACTCCCTACTACTCCGCGATCGCGGCGAGGAAAGGCTCGCGTGAGCTGATCGATTCCGACGGCTAGCTCCCGCGCTCGCTGCCATACCACCAATCGTCGAAAGTCGTGCATACCAAAAGGGTGTGCGTCGCTCAAAGAACGACGCACACCCTTTCCTCTTGAACCGCATCACCCGAACGCTTCTCAGACGTCCAAGAATTCGGGTGAGCTGTATGCCGGTCTGATTACGTAGTCGTACCCAAGTACCGAGTACGGCGGTGCCCTCGCGCTTCTGCCTCAGTGCTCTAGTACGAGCTCCCACTCCACTTCTGCCTCAACCGTCTCGCCGTATCCGGCGAAAAGATCCGAATCACCAGGTAAATCAACCCCCCGATGATCACGACCTTGATCGCCAGCGCCAGCAGCACGCCGAAGATGCCGAGCGCGACGCCGAACAGGCCGAAGGCGATTCTCAGTACGAACAGCCCGCCGATGGCGAACAGGCCGATCATGAAGATGGTGCGCAACATGGTACGTTCTCCCGAACTGGTCTGACTCCACGTACGCGCGCCGCGAGAACGAGTTTCATCGCCACCGGCCCCCGCCCTGGAACCCGCCGCGCCCACGGGTGAGATTGCGCACAT
>DATFOL010000611.1:0-3228 GCA_035265545.1 Gemmatimonadaceae bacterium
CGCAGCGCGTGACCGATCGATGGCCGGAGCCCCGCTTCGCGGGGCAAAGCACGTGACCCACGTAGGTCATGCCTGACGCGTGTGGGCGCGCCTTCCGTCGGATTGAGGCCGCCGTGGATACAGCGCAAGCTGCTGGCCTCGACCTGCCTAGATTGTAGGGTTGTCACCGTCACCTGCGAGGGAGTTCGCAATCGCGTTGAGGCATGTAATTCTCGGTCTGGTCGCGGATTC
Organism: Gemmatimonadaceae bacterium; assembly: GCA_035265545.1. GTDB lineage: Bacteria > Gemmatimonadota > Gemmatimonadetes > Gemmatimonadales > Gemmatimonadaceae > AG11. The sequence goes on from DATFOL010000611.1 coordinate 232, forward strand.
TCCGAGCCATCCGTACGAGTTGAAGCAGCGGCTGTCGCCGGGGCTTGCGCGGGAGCGGATGACGAATGACGGCGTGCTGTATCCGCTGTTGGCGCGGCTGGAGCGCGAGCGACTGCTCGCGAAGCGCAGCCAGAGGGCGCGCGGCGCGCAGATTCGGAACGTGTTTCGCATCACGCGGGACGGCGACGCGGAGTTCCTGGCGTGGTTGCGCGATCCGCGCTCGACGGAGGTCGGGCTTGATCACGACTTCCTCGTGCGGCACCGGTTCGTGAAGGCGCTGTTCTTTCATCGGCTCACGAGAAGCGAACAGCTTCAGCAGCTCGACGAGGCCGCTCGCCAGACGCGCGAGAGCATCGAGAGCTTGCGCGAGCTGCAGGCGGTCGGAAGCGACGATCTGACGAGCGGCCTGGGATGGGAGCTGATCGAGCTCGAGCTAACGCAGCGCGAGGCGGATCTCCGCTGGATCGATGCGATCACCAGGCGCGTCAAGCGGGAGCCCGCCGTGACTAGGACTCCCCGTGTGCCGCGTACGCGCCGCCGCGCTCGAGCGTGACGGCTCTAGCAAAGCACGGACTCGTTGCCGTTCGTCGCATCCTCGATCCAGCGACGAGCGTAGGACAGAAGCGGCTCGGGTGGCTCGGAGGGGTTGCACCACTCCCAGCGCCCGCCTTCGGCCGATGCTCGGAGAGCGCCGCGCAAGACGTGACACGCGATGACGGTCGTGACGTAGTGGACGTGCAGATCGTCGGGGTAGTGAACGATCTGGGTTCTCGGTTCGGAGTAGACGCCAACGACCCGGTCGATGGCCACCTCCAGGCCGGTCTCCTCGAGTAACTCGCGCCGGATCGCTGCCTCGACGGTCTCGCCGGCCTCGACTCGGCCGCTCGGCGGCGCCCAGCCATCGCCGACATGGCGCCGATGCAGCAGCACGCGCCGGTTGCGGTCGAACACGATTGCGGCCACGCCCGGCCGGATCGTCAGCCCTGCTCGGGTCACCGCACGCTGGCCTGCTTCCGCGCGGCGACGACCGCGCGTACCTGCTCCCAGTCGATGTCGCGGAAGTTGTGCATCGGGCAGTACTTGGGCCCGCACATCGAGCAGAACTCCGCCGACTTGAAGTAGTCGTCGGCGAGCGTCTCGTCGTGCATCGCCCGGGCCGTCTCGGGGTCGAGCGCCAGCTCGAACTGTCGGCGCCAGTCGAACGCGAAACGCGCCTCGGACAGCTCCCGGTCCCAGCGCGCGGCGCGCCGATCGCCGCGCGCCAGATCGGCGGCGTGTGCGGCGATCCGATAAGCGATCAGCCCCTGCTTGACATCCTCGGCGGCCGGCAGCCCAAGGTGCTCCTTCGGCGTCACGTAACAGAGCATCGAGGTGCCGTGCCAGCCCACGATCGCCGCGCCGATCGCCGACGTGATGTGGTCGTAGCCGGGCGCGACGTCGGTGACCAGCGGCCCGAGCGTATAGAACGGCGCCCCGTGGCAGACGTCCTGCTGGCGCCGGACGTTCGCCTCCAGCTGATCGATCGGAATGTGGCCAGGGCCTTCGATCATCACCTGCACGTCACGCTTCCAGGCCCGCTGCGTGAGCTCACCGAGCGTGTCCAGCTCGGCGAATTGCGCCGCGTCGGACGCATCGGCGATCGACCCCGGCCGCAGTCCATCGCCGAGCGAGATCGAGACGTCGTGCTCGCGGCAGATCGCAAGGACGTCGTCGAAGCGCTCGTAAAGCGGGTTCTCTCGCTTGTGGTGCACCATCCAGCGCGCGAGGATGCCGCCCCCGCGCGAGACGATCCCGGTGACTCGATGCTGTGTCAGCGGAAGATGCTCGAGGCGCACTCCCGCGTGGATCGTCATGTAATCGACGCCCTGGCGCGCCTGGTGGTCGATCACCTCGAGCAGGATGTCCGCCGTTAGGTCCTCAATCCGCTTGACTCGCTCCAGCGCTTGATAGATCGGCACGGTCCCGATCGGCACGCTTGCCACCTCGAGGATCGCCTCACGCGTAGCGTCGATCCCCTTCCCGGTCGACAGGTCCATCACGGTGTCGGCTCCCCAGCGCTCAGCCAGCCGCAACTTCTCGACCTCTTCCTCGAGCGATGAGCTCGTCGGCGAGCTGCCGATGTTCGCGTTGATCTTCACCCGTGCGAGTCGCCCGATCGCCATCGGGTCGAGCGCGCGGTGATGGACGTTCGCAGGCAGGATCATCCGGCCGCAGGCGATCTCCTCCCGGATCAGCTCGGCGGCGAGCTCCTCTCGGTCGGCGACACGCTGCATCTCCGAGGACACGATCCCCTCGCGAGCGAAAGCCAGCTGCGTGCGGCAATCACTCCCCGGCGGGACGACAGTCCGATCTTGCATCCCGATCCCTCCCTTCGCTGGCATGACCCAGATCAGGTTCGGCGGGTCGACGCTAGGAAGCGCCCTCTCAGCCCCTCGATAGGGACCCCCCGGTTAACTGGTAGGCCTAGATTATAGGTATCGCGCGTTCCGCGTGGAGGGTGGAGCTCGTGCCGAGAAGCCGAGACCGGAGAGTGACGCTGCCTACGTCGCCCAAACCAGTTGACGGGAACGCGTGAGATTGGCGAGTGCAACGACCGGGCGGCGGCGGCGCAGCTCCATGAGGCCCTGTGAGCTCACGGCCGCGTAGATGTAGTCCTCGAGATCGCGCACCTCGGCCTTCGTCCGTACTATCGACCACCAAGCGGCTTGGTAGACGTCCTAGAGATCCGCTTCGGGCAGGCTGGGAAACCAGTGTCGCGCGCGGCGCAGCACTGGGCCTTGCAGGCGTTGATACGGCAGGCTGGACCAATTGTCACCGCAACGTTCTCCCAGACACCCGGCCAGAATCTCGCGGACGATCTGCTCGTAGTCACGATTGGGCGCCACGAGGCGTTCGCATCTACCTCGGTGCGGTCGATCGCGATCAGCCCGACCCAGACCAGCCCGGCCTGGGCGCAGAGTCCCAGCACGTCCCGAACAGCCCGGCAAGCACGGCCTC
>DATFOL010000612.1:0-2200 GCA_035265545.1 Gemmatimonadaceae bacterium
TGCATCGCGCGATCGCCGGCGAGCGGCACGGCGGCGTGGGACCGGGAGTCACGCCGCGGCAGGCGCTCCAGCTCGGCCTCAAGGTCGATGTCACTCACGTGCCCCGCATCATGGGCGCGGCGATTCGTGGTGGCTCGGCCAGCCTGGATGAAGTGCAGACGACGCTCGAGCTGCTCAAGGCAGACGCCGTCGTGGGCGTCAAGGCGTTCTACGACAGCGGCGGCCTGCGCCCGACGCGCATCGGCATCACGTGCGCGTTCTGTCACTCCACCGTGAACGACGCGCTCACCAAAGGCATCGGCGAGCGTCTCGATGGCTGGCCGAACCGCGACCTCGACGTCGGTGCGATCATCGCGATCGCGCCGAGTCTCGCGCCGTTCGAGAAGGCACTGGGCCTCGATGCGGAGGCGATTCGCAAGGCACTGCGAAGCTGGGGACCTGGCAAGTACGACGCGGAGCTGATCCAGGACGGCAAGGCATATCGCCCGGACGGCAAGTCGGCGGCGACGGTGCTGCCTCCGGCATTCGGGCTATCCGGCATCAACCTGCATACCTACACCGGATGGGGATCGATCACGCACTGGAACGCGTACGTCGCGGTCACGCAGATGCACGGGCGAGGCAGGTTCTTCGACCCGCGCCTGAACGATCCAGCGAAGTATCCGGTCGCCCAGCGCACGAAGATGTACGACGTGCGCGGCACGCCCGATCAGGTGACGCCCAAGCTCGCCGCGCTGCTCTACTACCAGTTGTCCATTCCGGCGCCCACACCGCCGGCCAACAGCTTCGATCAGGCGGCCGCGACGCGCGGGCGTACCGTCTTCGACGGCCAGGCAAGATGCGCGAGCTGTCACGTGCCGCCGTTATTCGTGGAGCCCGGATGGCCGATGCATACGGCGGCGGAGATCGGGATCGACGACTTCCAGGCGAAGCGCTCGCCCGATGAGCGCTATCGCACGACGCCGCTCAAGGGACTGTTCGTCCGCACCAAGGGCGGGTTCTATCACGACGGGCGGTTCGCGACCTTGAGCGACGTCGTGAACCACTATGATGGACACCTCAAGCTCGGACTGAGCGCCGAGCAGAAGCGAGATCTCGTCGAGTATCTCAAGTCGCTCTGAGCCCTCACATCGGCTGATCACTCAGGAAAGCAGAGCGAAGCCTGTTCACCCCTCGCGGTCGTCCGCACCGATCACGGGGCGCTCACCCGAGACGCGATCGCGCGCCTCGTCTTCCGTTGCGCGTTCTGGAGATGGAACTCGGCGCATCGGTCCCGTTGGCGGCGACATCACCGCCATCCGACGCAGCAGGTCGAGGCGTTCGGCGGGCAGCTGCTCCCAGGCAGGCGGAGCGTCGCTCATGGGGAGGCGATATCGATCGCCCCCCTCGGGCCGCTGAAAGCACAGCCACCCCTCGCGCAATGGTTCCTGAACGGAGCGCTCGAACGCCGGTGCCTGCACGTTCCAGACGTTCCAGACCGATCCCGTAAGGTCGGAGAAGCTTCGGAGCGCCATCGCCGTGACGGGTGGAGCCCTCGGGCGGCAGCGCGAACGTCGCGTCGCTCAGGCAGGGTCCCGGGAGCTCTGCGGCAGGGAAGGCAAGTCACATACCCCGTCGTTCGCTTCCGCACGACCGGGCAAGCGCACGGGGCGTGCGTCGTTGACCCAGCAGCGAAGGCGCGCAGGATCGGCGAGTCGCCAGCCGCGAGGGTAGGGCGCGAGACGCCTGCGCTCCTCGCCCGACATGAAGAGCAGCCATCCGCCGGAGTACTCACCGCAAAGAAGAAACTTTCCGCGCGCGGGAAGAACGGGCTCGCGAATCTCGCGGACTTCCCACGCGCGATCCGTCTCGTCCGTGAACGCGAGCACAGGGAAGTCGGCATCGGGAAGGTCGCTGGAATCCCGCAGCATCTTTTCAAGAAACTCCGTCCCTGAATTGTGCGAGCCAGACCGGGCCGCCGGTCTCGCAATGCAAGTGGTGTGCGAGTGTGCTGAAAGGCACAAAATTCACGTGACGTGTCGCACAAATTCCTGCAGAGTCGGTCGTTTGGGCGAGGGTGGGCATGCTGGATGCCGCGAAAAGAGGCCGGGCGTCGAGCGCCCGCCGCTGCCGCACCCGCGTTCAATTCAGCTCTCGCCAAGGTGTGTACATGAGACTCTCGCGACGATGGTCAGGACCGATCGCGGCCACCCTGCTGCTC
>DATFOL010000613.1:0-7135 GCA_035265545.1 Gemmatimonadaceae bacterium
GTGACGTTGAGCTTGTTCTCGAGCTGCTCGAGCGTATCCGAGATCCGGTTCCGCGTCAGCTCGATGTCGCGCCGGACGTCAGCCGTTGTTTCAGCCATTCCTTGTCCTCCTTGAGCGTCGCCACCGTTTCGTGTGGTGCGAGCGCGGACGGCGAGAGCGCGGAGCGCCCCCGCTGAGCGAGCCAGGCGGCGACGCCGCCGGCGATGAGTGCAACGAGCAGTGCGCCGAGCCAGTAGAGATCACGCGGAAGCCACTGATCGCCGATGAGCAGAATCAGGCCGGTGAACGCCGCCAGGGTGCCGAGGAGCAGGAGGACGCCACCCATCGCGGTGAACGCGGTCCCCTTCGCGGCGGCCCCGGCGGCGCTCCCGAGCTCGATGCGGGCGAGCCGGACCTCACCCCGCACCAGCTCGGCGCTCCCCTCCGCGAGGTCGCGGAGGAGCGCGCCCAGGCCGCGACGGCCGTCTTGCGTGTGATCGACCGCCATGACGGCCTCCTACTTCCGAATGGCCTTGCCGAGCAGGTAGCCGAGGCCCACCGCGACGGCCAGCGTGCGGCCCGGGTGGTCCTTGACCTGCTGCTCCAATCCGGACCTGAGCCCGTCGAGGTCCGCATCGCGCAGCCAGTCTGCCGAAGCCTGCAGCCCGCCGGCGACCTGGTTGGACATTCCGGCCATCCGATTGCTCTCGTCGGACACCATGCCGACGCTGCCGCCCGTCGCGGCCGCACCCGCGGTCTGTCCGCCGCCCGCCGCCTGCTGACGCAGCTTCTCGGCGCCCGACTCGAGCGCGTCGGCGAGCGAGTGCTTCAGCGTGCCCGCCTTCTCGCGCACGGTGGAACCGGCGCCCGACAGCTTCTCCTGCGCCGTGCCCATGGCGCCGCGCGCCTTGTCGGCGATCCCGCCGCTCTCTCCACCCGCGTCGCGCGAGAAGCTCGCGTCCGACGTGCCGCCGTACCCGCCCGTGCCGGTATTGGCACCAGTGCTGCCGCCGAAGCCGCCGGTACCGGACGCGCCGGCACCCTGTGAGCCCGCTTGCGAGCCGGCTCCGCCCGCGCCGCCGAAGCCGGCGCCCGACGATGCGTCGCTCGTGTTCTGATTACCGAAAGGGTCGTTCGCGTTGCGCTCCATGTGCCTTCTCCGCGGTGTGAGTCCACTGCATGGACCTTCGCGGAGTGCAGAGCGCGTGCCTATGTCTGATGTGCGGAGGGAGAAGAGGGCTTCTGAGTGCGAGTGGGTGAGTGGGATCGTGGGTTCATGAGGAACGGCCTCGGGAGGCAGAAGCGTCCCGAGGCCGTTCCTCACTCCCTCACCACGCAACCAACGAGGTCACTCTCGAGGACCCATCTCGATCCGCATCACGCGACGCTCCAGACGACGCTCGCGCGTGGCGTCGAACTGTTCGGCGGCGAGAGTGCGCTCGATGTTCTGCAGCGCTTCATCGACGGCGCGGAGATACCCCTCGCGCCACGTGGGCGGATAGATCGTCTCGTCGCCGCGCAGCTCCAGGCGGTGCATCAGGCGGCGCAGCATGTCGACGGCGTCGCTGAGCCGGCGGTGTGTCTGGAGCGCGGTGCTGGCCGCCTCGAACCCGGCTGCCTTGCCGCGGTGAGTATCCGCATCGGCGAGGATGACCCCAGGCGGCGGCGCGGTCCCATTCGCGAACGCCTCTTCGCGAACCGCGGCGAGGGCTAACAGCTCAGGCAGCTTTTGGCGCGGTACTACGGGCGCGGATTGGCGGAAGTCGGGACCTGCGTCGGCCACGGGCAAGTGCAATCTCGGGCGGGAGACGGAGCGGGAGCGCTCGATAGAGCACGGACGAAGCTATGTGATCCAGGTCACAACGCGCCAGACTAGCCGATGGCGGTTCGGCCTCGCCTCGATCCGCGCGGCGCGCCGCGCTAGGCTGAGAACGTGCCGGAGTGGTGGATCGAACGGGAACGACCCCGGACGCAGATGCATCCGAGGTCGTCACACATTCCTGAGCGTTCCCGACGACGTCCCGCTTCAGTCTCCTGCGCTGCCCGCAGTGGCGCCCGCACAGAACTGGTCGAACGCTCCGACGAGGTCCTTGGCGATCTCGTCGGCGCTTCGTCCCTCGATCTGCCAGCGCTCGAGCATGAACACGACCTGGCCGTCCTTCAGCAGGCCGATCTGCGGCGAGCTCGGTGCATACCCCGTGAAGTAGGAGCGCGCCTTGGTCGTCGCCTCGACGTCCTGGCCAGCGAACACGGTGGTGAGATGGTCGGGCTTGACGGAATGTCGCAGGGCGGACGCGACAGCGGGACGCGCGTTGCGCGCCGCACAACCGCACACGGAGTTCACCACCACCAGGGTCGTGCCCGGCGTGTCCTTGAGCTTCGCGTCCACCTCGGCTGCCGTCCGCAGTTCCTCGACGCCGAGTCGAGTGAGCTCCTGGCGCATCGGTGTCACGAAGCGTTCATCGTACATCATCTGCTGACCTCGTTGATGAATTCTGTTGGCGCCTACTCGCGCACCAGCGCGAGGATGGCCGTCTGCGGGACCACGAGATAGCGGTCCCCCTCGAAGGTGATCTCGACCGCGGCCTTGCGGAAAAACAACGCGTAGTCGCCGAGCCGTGCTTGCATGGGCACGAACCGCACCTCGCGGGCCGGCTCCTTCCAGGGCTCCTCGCCCGGGTGCGCGTCGAATGCGGGCATCGGCTGGCCGGGCCCGGTCGCGACGATGGTCCCTCCCTGCACCGCCTGGCTGTCGATGGCGGTGGAGGGGAGATAGAGGCCGACCTTGGTCCGCTCCTCGCCGTCCTCGACCTTCACCAGCACGCGGTCCCCGACGACGATCAGCTCTTTGTCGTTGCGGATCATGGATTTGGGAGCTCGCTTGGAATCTCGGTGATACTGGGAATATATCCGCCGGGCGGGAGAAGGTGCCCGGGGAAACGACCACACCGGTACCGAGTGGTTCAGTACCTGGTACCGAGACCCGGTCGGCTGGCCCCCTGAATGCACCTCGGGATCGCGACCCGGACAGACAGCACAGTACTCGGGTACCGAGTAGCGTCCCGAGAGAGGGACGCGCCGTGCATTCCGGGGAGCAGTCGCGAGAGTCCAGGTACCGGGTACTTCAGCCGTACTCGGTACGGCAGTGGCAGTTCAGGTCTCCGGATCCACCACCGGCTCCTCCTCCACCCCCTCCGCCATTCCGCTCCGTCGGACGAACACGATCACGCCGGCGAGGAGGGCGGCCCACAGGCAGATGGAGATCTCGCTCTGCAGGAACGCACGCAGGGCCATGCTCGGCCAGTCGTGGAATTCGGCGCGCACGGCTCCCTCCGGCTCGCGCCGTAGAGCGATGAGCAGCAGGCTCGTTCCCATCTCACCCACCGTCTCCACCAGTGCGAAGAGAGGGGCCCGCCAGAGCCACGAGCGGAGTGTCCAGTTGGCGAGGTGCGCCGTCGTCATGCCGAGCAGGATCAGCAGCCCGACGACGAAGGCGACACCGTAGAACAGCCAGCTCGCGCGACCGAGGGTGAAGGTCAGCGCGCGCAGCACGCGCAGCGCGATGCCGGCGAGCAGCGCCATCTCGAACAGGGAGAGCGAGAGTCGCCGGAACGCTGCCGGCTCCTCGAGCTTCCATTCGACCGTGTGCCGCGGAAAGAAAGATGACATGACGCTCGACCTCGCTATGGGTTCGACACCCGGAGTGAGACGATCGTTGCGCTCACCGCGGCACTGAAGTGGGCCGGCCGGCGACCTGGTACGGCGTGCCTCGCATCACGGCGATCACGGCCTCCTCGATCTTGTCGAAGCTGAACGGCTTGGCGAGGACGGGCTGCCGCAGCACGTTCTCGCGCGTCTCGGTCGAGACGACGTCGCCGGTGACGAACACCGTCCGCGCCGCGAGCCCAGGGCGCTCGGCGCGAAGCTGGTCGTGGAACGCAGAGCCGTCCATCCCCGGCATGCGCAGGTCGCAGACGACGGCGTCCACACCGCTGCTCCGCGTCTGCGACAGCGCGTCCGCGCCGTCAGATGCCGTGACCACGGTAAAGCCCCGCAGCCGGCCGAACGCCTCCATGCCGCTGCGCAGAGATGCCTCGTCGTCGACGAACAGCAGGCGAATTCCCGCCAGTGGCGAGCGAAGCACGGGCATCGCCGCATCGCTCGGCGTGGCGCGTGCGCCCGCTCGTGCCGACGCGGCGGGGAGACGCACGCGGAACATCGTGCCTTCGGGCCCGGTCTCCGCGATCTCGATCGTGCCGCCGTGCGCTTTCACGATCCCGTAGCTGACGCTGAGTCCGAGGCCCGTGCCTTCGCCCTCGCCCTTGGTGGTGAAGAACGGCTCGAAGACGTGTGCGCGTGCGCCGGGGCTGATGCCCGGCCCCGTATCGCTCACCTCGAGAACGACGCCATCCTCCTGCTCCGATGTGCGCACCGTGAGCGTGCCGCCGCCACACGTGGACATCGCGTGCACAGCGTTGCTCACGAGGTTGAGGCAGACCTGCTGGAGCTGTCGTGCGTCGCCGAGGACGGCGGGGAGATCCGGCGCGAGCTCCTGCCGCGCGCGAACCGACGCCTCGGAGAGCTGGTACTGGCGCAGCCGCAGCGTTCGGGCGACGACACCGTTGACGTCGAGCGGCTCGCGACGTGGCTCGCTGCGGCGCGCGAAGGTGAGCAGATCCTTCACGACCTGGCTCGCGCGCGTCGTCTCGGCGCGGATCACCTCGATCGACTCGCGGTGCGCCGGGGCGAGCTCCTCGTCGCGAAGCAGGAGCTGCGCGAAGGCGCTGATGCTGCTCAGCGGGTTGTTCACCTCGTGAGCCACGCCCGCGACGAGCTCACCGACCGCGGCGAGCCGATCGGATTCCATGAGCCGCAGGCCCATCTCCCGCTCCTGCGTCATGTCGCGACCCACGAGCAGTGCGCTCGGCGGGTCCGCCTCGGGCAGCCGGTTGGCCGCGAGCGCGACGACGCGCACCGTACCGCCAGGCGTCTGCACGTGAACTTCGGCGCGCGCGTGCACCCCGGCGAACGCCTTCGCGAGCACTTCCTCCAGCGCCGGACGATCCTCGGGCACCACCAGCTCGACCAGGGCGCGGCCGACTACCTGATGCGGATCGAGGCCGAACACCGCGCGCACCGCGTCGTTCGCCTCGCGCACGCGACCCGAGGTCTGGAGCACGGTGAGCACGGCGTCGGGCGCAGCGCGGAAGAGCGTGCGGAAGCGCCACTCGGCTTGCCGCATCGACTCGAACAGCTCCGCGTTGGCCAGCGCGAACGAGAGCAGATCGGCGATCGCCTCGACGCGCTCCAGCTCGAGCGCCGAGAAGGTGTGCACGCGCTCCGAACCGATCGTCACCGCGCCGATCCGCTCGCCGCGCCGCTGGATGGGGACGACCGCCACGCCGTGCAGCGGCTGGGTGAGCCTGGGGAAGAGCGAGGCGTGCACCCGCCCGCGGTGCTCTTCGACGTCGGCCACGCACCAGGTGCCGCCCTCGCGGATGACGCGTCCCTGCGCGGAGTCGGTGGCCGCCATGCGCTGGCCGGCGAGCGGCGCGAGGATCCCGCTCGCCGCGGTGACGACGATCGCGCCGTCGCTCTCGAGCAGCCCGAGCGCCGCGCCGTCCGCCTGCGCCACGTCGGCCACCGCCTCGAGAAAGCGGTCGAGGACGCGCCGCGGGTCGAGCTCCAGGGTGATCTGCTGGCCGAGCCACCACATGCGACGCAGCACGCGTTGCGCGTCGTGCAGCTCCAGCGTGCGCTCGGCCACGCGCTGCTCGAGCGTGGCCTTGATCGCCTGGTCGGCGGACATCTGCCGCTGCATTGTCTCGCCGGCGCGGCGCTCGATCACGAGGGCGTAGGTGCCGTACGCGACCGAGATCGCCGCCGCGGCGAACGTCGTGCAGGCGATGATGAAGATCGCGCTCTGCACGGGGCTCGACGGCTGCCACGGCTTGATGAGCAGCGCGCCGAACAACGCCACGCAGGCGAGCTGCGAGAGCGCCAAGAGATGGAATTTCGGACTGCGCGGCGCCTCGGGCGAAGCCATCGTCGGCGCGGGGGCTAGGTGGTGCTAGTGAATACGCGTCCCGATGCGTCCCCACCGGATGTCGGTGAGGAAGGGGAGCGGGCGGTCGCTATCGTCGGCTCGGTACGAGTAGTAGACGAACGAAGGCCGCCCGCGGATGTTCTCGCGAGGAACGACACCCCAGTACCGGCTGTCCTTCGAGTCGTAGCGCGCGTCGCCCATCATGAAGAACCGGCGCGGCGGGATGACGAGCGGACCCCAGTCATCGTGCGTCGGCACGGCGGGCGCCGCGCCGAAACGAGACTGCTTGAGCTCGATCGCGTGCTGCCACTCGAACAGCGGGTGCGTCTCGCTCGGCTGCGAGGTGCCGATGCCGGGCCGGCTCTGAGCGCCGTAGCCCTGACGCTGTGCCACTCCGTTCAAGAACAGCATGCCGCCGCGCATGTACAGCGTGTCGCCCGGCATGCCCACCAGCCGCTTCACCAACGTGGGGTTCGGATCCTCCGGCTGGTCGATCTGCGTCGGCGACTTGAACACGATCACCTCGCCGCGCTGCGGCTCGGCGAAGGCGGGCATGTGGACGTCGGTGAACGGGATGGCCGCACCGTACACCGCCTTGTTGACGAACAGCCAGTCGCCGACGAGGAGGGCGGGGATCATGCTCCCCGACGGGATACGGTATGCCTCGAAGAGGAAGGTCTTGATGACGAGGTAGATCAGCACCGCCCCGCCGAGCGACTTCACGTTCTCCCAGAGGGCTCCCTTGGCCGCCGTGCGAGTCTTCTTCTGTCCACGTGCCTGCGATACGACGTTTCCGGCCATTGCGACGATGAGGAATGGTGAGCGCGCCCTGCCTGAAATAGTCCCTGGCGCGCACGCCCGGGCAAGGGTTGTCGGGTGCGGAGGTGCGGAGGTGCGGATCCCTCGACTCCGCGCTCCGCGCTCCGCTCGGGATGACGGCGCGTGCGCCGCGAGCCGTCTGTCATCCCGAGCGAGCGCAGCGACCGGTGTCAGCCCGAGCGAGCGCAGCGAGTCGAGGGATCTGTACTCGACCGCAACAGCCGAGGGGGCGTGCCGATGATCGGCACGCCCCCTCGTCGCTGATGGAGCCGTGAGCTACTTGAGGTGCTT
>DATFOL010000614.1:0-3832 GCA_035265545.1 Gemmatimonadaceae bacterium
CCCCGTGCGATCGCTCAGCACAAGACTGCAGAGCGGCAGAACCGCGGTGTGCTCTCTGCGTGGCACCGCGCTGACAGCGCGCCGCTGAATCGACCGCGGGTTGGTGACGACATGCCGCAGCCCGGCACGTCGGCGCTGCCCTAACCGTCGTTTCTGCTTCGAGGAGCAGATGCGATAGCGAGCGAAGCAACGCCTCTGACGCTCGGTGGTCGTCCATTCCGGTCGTCTGGCGGCTGCCCTGCGAGACGATCGCAACCTGGCGGAAGTAGCAGCGCGCCGGGCGTCGGCGGTGCACGACGGCAGGGTGTCGAGTCGCCCGTGAAGCCGTGGCCGGGCGCGCTCCGGTGCTGGTGCTACTCCTCGCGCTCGCGCAGGAGCTGCTCGAGCCCCGCGCGCAGGGCGGCGTAGTTCCGTGGCCCGAGCTCGCTCCCCCAGCGCCGCTCGAGCGCCGCGATCACTCGGCGCGTGGCGTCGAAGTGCGTCAGCGCTTCGGGCGTGTACTGGATGATCTTCGCGCGGCCGTCGGTGGCGTCGGGCCGGCGGGTGACGACACCCAGCTGCTCGAGCTCGTCGACCAGCTGGGTGATCGCCTGGCGTGTGAGGCGGGCCCGCTCGGCGAGGACGCTGGCACGCGTGCCGTCGCGGTCGAGGTAGGCCAGCACCGCGTCATGCGCCGGGCGCACGCCGAACTGCTCGCGCGCGGCGGACATCCCGGCGGCGAGCTCTTCGTCGAAGCGTCGGTAGGCGTCGCGAAGGAGCCGGCCGATGTGTGGATTTAGTTCAGACACTTGACAAGATAGTTCAGAGACTGAATCATATCGCGTCATGACTGCTTCCACGGGATCAACACCGAAGTTCCTGCTCGAGGAGCTCAACGCGATCAACGCCGACGGGCTCGGCATCCACAGCGTGGTGGACGTCGAGGCGTCCGCGTCCGGCGAGGTGCTGAGATCCGAGACGGTCGTGCAGCCGGGCGGCGGGGGCGGTCCGCTGCATCGCCACCGCCGCCAGGAAGAGCGCTTCGAGATCCTGGAGGGCGAGATCATCGGTCGCATCGGCCGCACGCGCCGACGGGTGCGCGCCGGCGAGACGTTCGTCGTCCCGCCCGACGCGCCCCACACATTCACCGTCGAAGCCGACGAGCCGGCGCGCTTCATCACCGAGTTCCGCCCGGGATTGCGCCTGGCCGAATTCTTCGCGCAGCTGTTCTGGCTCGCCGACAACGGGCAGACCGATTCCAAGGGCCGCATCCACCCCCTGCAGGCCGCGGTGCTGGCGCGCGCGTTCCCGCGCGAGTTCTTCTATCTGCCAACGATCCCGGCCCCGCTGCAGCAGGCAATCGCGCGGCCGCTGGCCGCGCTCGCCCGCGGACGCGGCTACACCGCCGATCCCGCCGGCCTGGCAGACCTGGGCGGCCGCGCCCTCGCCGTGCGCGACGAGCAGCACGTCGGCGCGACCGCAGCCGCGGTCGCCGCCCATGGGAACGGGAACGCGGCCCCTGTTGGTGATCAGCGCCGAGCGCATCCGGATTCGTCTGCGCCGGCTGACCGTCGGCCGATCGAGCCCGGAGAGGTGTGGGAGAACCCCGTCACGCGCGAGCGCGCCGTGGTCCTTGAGCTGCCGTGGCAGAATAGTGACGGCCGCGCCGTCGCCGAACTGACCGCGCTTCCCGGCGCGCGCGTCATGGGTGAGCACCAGCACCCCGCGTCGCATGAGCGCTTCAGCGTCCTGCAGGGTGAGCTGACCGTCGTGCGCGACGGCCAGCGATCGGTGCTGCGCGCCGGTGACAGCGCGCACATCGAGCCTGGCGTGTGGCACGACTGGTGGAACGAAGCCGAGGCGGACGCCGTCGTGCGCGTCGAGGTCACGCCGGGCGAGCGCTTTGTGCACATGATCGAGACACTGTTCGGACTCGCGCGTCAGGGGCACGTCAACGCCAAGGGGATGCCGACCCCGCTGCAGCTCGCGCTCACCGCGCAGGAGTTCTCTGACGTCATCGTGTTCCGCAAGCCGCCACGCGCTGTGCAACGCGCCATGTTCGGCGCGCTGACGCCGATCGCCACGCGCCGCGGCTACCGCGCCACCTACCCGAACCTCTCCCGCACAACGCTGGCGCCCCGGCCAACGCACGCGACGTCACACTGACCAACCAGATCATCACGCTCGCACCGGACGGATCTGAGCAGCGGCCGGAACCCCGCCACTCCCGAGGCGCCGCTGCTCCCCTTGATGTCATGAAGGAGCGGGCCTCCCTCGCGCCCCGGTGGTCGGGGCGCTAGGACCCCGGGCACACGCTCTGTTCCCGGGCCCGAAGGGAGGTCCACGCATGCATTCTGTCGGCATCGACTTGCATCGCAAGCGCTCGCACGTGGCGGTGATCGACGAGGGAGGCCGCGAGCTGTGCTCGCGGCGGATCATCAATGATGGGCAGGCGTTCCTGGCGTTACTGGGTGAGATCGAGGGCGAGTGCCGCATCGCGCTCGAGGCGACGTTCGGCTGGGAGTGGCTGGCCGAGCTGCTCGAGGACGCCGGCTATGAGTTGCATCTCGCGCACCCGCTCAGGACGCGCGCGATTGCCGCCGCGCGGGTCAAGACCGACGCCGTCGACGCGCGCACCTTGGCGCAGCTGCTGCGCGCGGACCTGCTGCCGGAGGCCTACATCGCACCGCGGCCACTGCGCGATCTGCGGACGCTGTTGCGTCAGCGGATCGCGCTGACTCAGATGCGCTCGGCGCTCAAGTGCCGCGTGCACGCGTTGCTGGCCACGCACGGCGTCCAGACCAGCCACTCGGACCTGTTCGGCAAGGGCGGCCGCGCGTTTCTGGCCGAACTGGAGTTGCGCGACCCACCGCGGCAACGGCTCGACGGGCTGCTGCGCTTGATCGACGACTTCGATCGCGAGATCGACCTGCTCGCCGGTGAGATCGACGAGCGCGCCACCGTCGACGACCGCGTCGCAGTGCTCTGCCAGATCCGCGGCATCGGTCGCTACACCGCGATGCTCATCATCGCCGAGGTCGGCGAGATCGAGCGCTTCCCGACCGCCCGCAACCTATGCGCGTGGGCCGGCCTGACGCCAACGATCCGTTCCTCGGACGGCAAGGCACGGCTCGGGCACATCAGCCGCCAGGGCTCGGTCGCGTTGCGCTGGGCGCTGGTCGAGGCCGCCCAGAAGGCCGTCACCGGTGGCGGCCCGCTGCGCGATACGTTCGAGCAGATCGCCAAACGCCGCGGCCGCAAGATCGCCAAGGTCGCCGTCGCCCGCAAGATCCTCACCCTCTGCTTCTACGGCCTGCGCGACGGAGCGATCCGTTGCCTGGCGCGCCGAGCCCGACCGAGCGCGACAGCTGTCACGGCGACACGATGACCCGTCCGCCGACCTGTTGGATGCGCCGCCGGCCTCGGGCGCGATGCGGCCGCTCGGGCGAGCTCGCCGTTTGTCATGGCCTCCCAACCACCGGACGGCCGACCTCTTGATTGAGCCCCCGAGCACCGCACGACACTCTGGCCCGCCTCGCGCGACCGGATGGATGACTGGAACGCCTCCGCCCGCGCCCGACCCGTCACTCCCCACCGGGCGCCCCACCACCCGAGCCCCATGACCGCAGCCTTGACACCGCCCGCTCCTTCATGGATGACAAGCGGGCGTCTTCACCCTCGGCGAGCTCACGCCCGCTCCGGGACGAGGTGCGAGCGTCCGTCGGCGCGCGATCGGAGCCGCTCGCGCTCCCCCATCCGTGACAAGGCAGCAGCGACGCGCGAGACTGCGCCTATCCATGCGCACGAGAACTCCCGGCGTCCCTCGATCGCACGGAACGCGCTGCTGCATTGG